>JAUVTI010000017.1 GCA_030601605.1 Gemmatimonadales bacterium | reverse complement strand
CAAAGCGCTCGGGGTCAGGCGACCAGGGCACGATGTCGATCCGCTCCCCGCTGAGCTCGTTGACGACGGCCTGCACCCTGCTCCCCTTCATGCCCACGCACGCGCCCACCGGATCGATGGAATCGTCCCGGCTGATCACGGCGATCTTGGTGCGGCTGGCCACTTCCCGCGCGGCCACGCGGATCTCGACGATGCCCTGCAGTATCTCCGGGACCTCCAACATGAAGAGGGCCTGCACGAACAGCGGGTCGGCGCGCGACAGGATCAGGCGCGGTCCCTTTGGCGTCTCCTCGAGGCGCTTCAGCACCGCTCGGATCGGGTCGCCCTGGTGGAAGCGCTCCCGCGGATTCTGCTCCCGGTACGGAATGATCGCTTCCGCCTCCCGGAACTGATTCAGCATGATCACGAGGCGGCCGCGCTCGATTTGCTGCACCTCGCCCGAGACCAACTCACCCACTTTGTGTCCGAACTCCTCCCGGATGCGGCTGCGCTCTCCCTCTCGTACGCGCTGGATGATGCGCTGCTTTGCCGCCTGCACCGCCAGGCGCCCGAAGGCCTCGAACGGCACTTCCTCCTCGAGCACATCGCCGACCTGGAAATTGGCGTCCTCCCACCGAGCTTCCTCTACCGTGACCTGGGAGCTCGGATCCTCGACTTCTTCGACCACGTCCTTCAGGACGGTCACGTGGATCGTCCCCTCCATGTCGTCGACCTCGATCTCAGAACGCACGTTGGGTCCGTGGCGCTTCACCAGGGCAGCGTGGATACCGTCGCGCAGCAGGTCGACCAGCTCATCGCGGTCGAGCTGCTTCTGGCTCGCCAGCTCCCGCAGCGCAGCGATGATCTCGGCGGGCGTTGTCATCGAAACTCCTTAATCGCTCTCAGTTCCCTGTTCGGCGTTCGCTCGATCCTTCGATCCGGGACCAGTCCACGGCGAGCCTAGCCTCGCGCACCTCGCCGATTTCCACGGTTATGTCCTCCGACCCGTCGTCGGGCCGCAGGATCACCGCGTCGGATCCCTCGACCAGGCCCAGGATGGTCGCCCTGAGTCGTGGACGGCCGGTGACGCGCACGTGCACGTCCCGGCCGGTGAAACGCTCCCAGTGCTCTCTCCACCGTATGGGCCGCTCGATTCCCGGTGACGAAACCTCGAGCACGTACTTCGGACCCAGGAGGCCCCCTTCATCGATCCAGGCCTCCAGCGCACGGCTGACGGTGGCGCATTCGTCGACGGTGATCCCGTGTCCGGGCTCCGCGTCGGCTCGGTCCACCCGCACCTGCAGCACCACCCGTCGGGCAGTTCCGCGCCGGCGCAGGTCCACGAGCTCGAATCCGAGCGCCGCCACCCGCGTCCGGATCTCGGCCGTCAGCGCAGCCGTGTCATCCATGCATTAGCGTCCAAAAAAAAGCGCGGGCCCACCACGCCCGCTCATCGTCCGCAGCAATCTACTCGGTTCCGGCTAGTGGCTCAAGCCGTGGGTCGTCCCAGGTAGGCCGCTACCCGGCCCGGCGCGCCCGCCGAGGCCCTGTGTGAGTGGAAGCGGTCGTGGTCGTGGGCCGAGCACCATGAGCTAATCGTCACGTGCCCGATCCCGAGAGCCTCGGCGCGTACCCGAAGCACGTCGCGCAAATCCAGCTTGACGGGGGCGCCCGGCCGCTCCCCGGCCACCGCCTCAACGACCTCCGGACCAACTTCATAGCAGCTGCCGCAAACGCTTACGCCACAATGCATTACGACACTACTGGGCGAGCACTCTGCCAGTTCACAGAGCGCTCCAACTCCGGTTTCGAAAACGCCGGCCGCGATGCCGCGCCACCCGGCGTGCAGCAGTCCCAGCACCCCCCGCTCGGGCTCGAGCAGGTACACGGGCACGCAGTCGGCCACGGTCACGGCGAGCAGCAGCCCAGGCCTGTCGGTCAGATGGCCGTCGACTCCTTCAAGCACGGTCAGTCCCGCTGCTGCGTCCAGCGTCACCTGGAGCCGTGCGCCGTGCACCTGACGGCCCACGACCACGGCGCGGAACCCCTCCCCCGCCGCCCGCGACAGCTGGAGCCAGCGCGCCCGCACCGACTCCGGAGGCGGCTCGCCGGCCACGCTCATGTCGGCGTCCGGAGAGCGAGCGGTGACGCCCGCGGCGACGCCGTACGCGTCGCGCCAGGCCTCGAGCTCGTAGCGCTCGAAGCCCCCGGAAGTCGTGTGTTGCTCCTGGAGGTGGGCGGCGGGCCCCGTCACCTGCGGGCCCGCTCCACCCGTGAGATGTCGGCGCCGAGGTCGCGCAGCCGCTCGTCGATCCGTTCGTAACCCCGGTCTATCTGGCCGATGTTGTGTATGATGCTCTCCCCCTCGGCCGCCAGGGCCGCCAGCAGCATCGCCATCCCTGCCCGGATGTCGGGGCTCTCCACCACTCCCCCGGTGAGTCGGGTGGGCCCGGAAATGACTACGCGGTGCGGGTCACACAGCAGGAGACGCGCGCCGAGGCCCACCAGCTTGTCCACGAAGAAGAGGCGAGACTCGAACATCTTCTCGAAGAGCAGGACCATCCCCTCGCACTGGGTGGCGGCTACCACGGCGATCGACATCAGGTCGGCCGGGAAGGCGGGCCAGGGGCCGTCTTCGATCTTGGGAATGTGCCCGCCCAGATCCGGCTTGATGCGCCGTTCCTGGTGGGAATCGACTATGAGGGTATCGCCGTCCAGGCGCGGCCGCACTCCGAGCCGCTCGAAATTGAGCAGAATGGCGCGCAGGTCGTCCGGCCGGGTGCCCTCTATCGTGATCTCTCCGTCCGTCACCGCCGCGAGCCCGATGAAGCTGCCGATCTCAACGTGGTCGGGGCCGATTTCGAGCGTGGCGCCCTTGAGCTCACCGCCGCCCTCCACGGTGAGCTCGTTGGTGCCGATTCCCTCGATCGCCGCCCCCATGGCGGCGAGCGCCCGAGCCAGGTCCTGCACGTGAGGCTCGCTCGCCGCGTTGCGCAGCACGGTGCGGCCACCCGCTAGCGACGCCGCCATCAACGCGTTCTCCGTGGCGGTCACGCTGGGCTCGTCGAGGAAGATGTCGGCGCCCGTGAGCTCCTTGGCCTCCAGTTGGTAGTCGGCGCCGAGCTCCACCGTCGCGCCGAGCTGTTCGAAAGCCACGAAATGGGTGTCGAGGCGGCGGCGCCCGATCACGTCCCCGCCCGGCGGGGGGAGCGTGACGCGCCCGAAGCGCGCGAGCAGCGGGCCCGCCAGCAGGATCGAGGCCCGAATCGAGGAGCAGAGGTCAGGATCGAGCCGCTTGGGCTCGACCGCGCCCGGGTCGATCGTGAGCGTGTGGTCGCCGGTCCAGCTCACGTCGGCGCCGAGGTCGGCGATGAGGTTGAGGAGCGCATCCACATCGCGGATGCGCGGCACGTTCACGAGCTCGCTTGGCCCGTCGGCCAGGAGGGTTGCGGCGATGATCGGGAGCGCCGCGTTCTTGTTTCCCGCGGGTCGCACCGTGCCCTTGAGGGCCGTGCCGCCGATGACGCGAAAGCATTCTGACATCGTGCGGCGTACCATAGGGTTCCCCTGTCTCGCGCGCAAGCGGGCTGCTTGACACCCGCCGCGGCCGGGCGGTTATCTTGGGCGGTGCGCTCCCGAAGTGCGCCAACTCCAGCGATTGCGGATACATGGAACTGCTCATGTGCGTCAGCAATGATGAAGAGAAGCTCGACACCATCATGGCTGGCTTCCTGGAGCTCGGCGTCACCGGCGCGACGATCATCCGGAGCGAGGGCATGGGACGCCTGGTGAGCGAGAGGCTGCCGGTGATGGCGGGGCTGCAATCGCTGGGCTCACGCTCGCGTCCGTCGAACATCACGATATTCTCGGTGATCAGGAACGACGAGACGGTCGCTGCGGCGGTCAACCTGATCGAGGGCACGCTCGGCGACCTGCACCACCCGGGCACGGGGATAGTTTTCACGGTTCCCGTGAATCAGGTGACGGGACTCGCTCAGCAGTGGAGTCCGGGCGAGAGCTAGCCGGTCGGTGGCGTAGGTCACGGCTGGAGCACGCGTCGGGCAGCGTATTGCACAGGGCCGCTGTAGATTGCTCGGGTGGAAGCACACACGTCGCAGGAGGAGGAAAACATGGGCTGGCCGGAAGTAGTCACCGCAGTCTCCACAGCGATCATCGCGGTGGTCGTGCTTGCAGTGGGTGGGGGCATGCTGGTGTTGCTACGCGAGATCCGGGGGCTCACCCGCGTGATCGAGCGCGTGGCCGACACGATGGAGCGCGATGCGAAGCCTGTGCTCGAGGCGGTGCGCAACGTGGTGGCCGATGCCACCGGCGTGGTTGACGCCATCAAGTCCGAGGCCGAGGGCTTCACCGACACCGTGCGCGATGTTCGCGAGGGCGTGAACAGTCTGGTCGTTCGGGTCGAAGAGCGGTTGCTGGACCTGGATGCGCTGATCGACGTGCTGCAGTACGAGGTGGAGGAGACCGCCCTGGACGTAGCGGCGGCGATGCGGACGACGCGGCGCGGCACGACGGTGCTGCGGGCGATGAAGCGGGCCTTCCTCGGTCGGGGCCGCTAGAGGGTGCTGCTGCGTCGCGTGGCGGTCGCTCTCGCGATCGCCTTAGTGGGGCTCGTGCTGTGGCCGTCCGCCGCACAGGCGTGGACGCCCGGCACGCACATCTTCCTGGGCGAGTCGGTGCTGGCCAACCTGGCACAGCTCCCCACGGCGGTGGCGGATCTGCTGCGGGCTTTCCCCTATGACTTTCTCTACGGCAACATCGCGGCCGACACTTCGATCGCGAAGAAATACGCGCCCGTGGGCCGGCACTGCCACTCGTGGCACGTGGGCCAGGAGATCTTCGAGCGGGCGGACACGGACCCGTTGCGGGTATTCGCCCTCGGCTACCTGTCGCACCTGGCAGCCGACTCGGTGGCCCATAACTACTTCGTGCCCAGGCAGCTGGTCATTGCGTCGTCCACGATCGCGCTCGGCCACTCTTGTTGGGGGGGCGGGTTCGAGACACGCTTGGGTGAGCACTACGCGCGCACCGCGATGGACGTGATCAGGTTCGACCACTCCGCCGCGGACGCACACCTCGACCGGATCCTGGCGCCCACGATCTTCTCCGTGCGAACGAGCCGGCGGCTGTTCCGCGGCATGGTGGGCATCACCGAGACGCAGAGTTGGCAGCGCGCATTCCAGATCATCGCCGAGAAGAGCCGCTGGGATCTGGGCGGCGACATGGTCGAGGAGCACATGGCGCTGAGCTTCCAACTCGTGATGGAGATGCTGAGCGAGTCCGACGGGATGGCACGCAAGCTGGATCCCTCCGGCGAGGCCTCGCTGGGGCTGGCAAAGCGCATGCGGCTGGACGTGGTGCGCAACAAGATACCGGGCGACCAGGCGTCGCTCACGGCGATGGCAGGCGAACACTTCGGCGTGCCACGCTACGGCCTGGGATTCTGGGACACCTCGGGCGCGCAGCGCCCGTGGTCGGACCGCCGCGGGAACGGCGGCCCCGACTCAGGCTAGCAAGGCCTCCCGAAAAGCGCTCACGCCCCCTCCCAGGAGCGCTCCAGGCCTGCGTACTCCACCATCAGCTGCTTGGAGCCGACCTCTGCGTCGTCGAACTCGACGGTGACCTTCAGACCGCGTCCCTGCCCCGCCAGAGCGCGAATCACCCCGGCGCCGAACTTGCGGTGGTAGACGTGTTCGCCCTTCACGTAACGCGGAGTATCCTGCGACGCCGTGGCCTCGTCGATCCACGGCTCGGCCGGTCTGCGGAACGCCTCGCCGCCGAACATCCCGCTAGTGCGGCGCTCCTCGACGTCTTCCGGGGGAAGCGCACGCAGGAAGCGTGACGGCATTCCCGGCATGAGCTGGCCGCCGCGGCGGCGCTGGCGCGCCCAACTCAGGTACGCCCGGTCCTGCGCCCGTGTCAGCGCGACGTACGCCAGGCGCCGCTCCTCCTCGAGTCCCTCCGGTGTCTCGGTTGCGCGGCTGAGCGGGAAGAGCCCGTCCTCCATTCCCGCAACGAGTACGACCGGCCACTCGAGTCCCTTGGCCGTATGGACCGTCATTATCGTCACGCCCTCTTCGTCGCCGGCGGTCTTCTCGTCGGAGGACATCAGGGCCGTCGTCTGCAGGAACTGCTCCAGGAGTGACTCGGCCTCCTCGCCGGGCATCTCCTCGGACCATTCGGCGGCGGCCGCGATCAGCTCCCGGACGTTCTCCATCCGCTCCAGCCCCTCGAAGCCCTCTTGCTGGAGATGCGCCTCGTACTCGGTGAGCTCGATGATGCGCTCCAGGATCGCCGCGGGCGGCGCGTCGGGCAGCAGGCCGCGCAGTCGCTCTATGAGAGCGGCGAAATCCTGGAGCGCCTGCTTGGCCAGCGGTCTCAGTTCCGAGATCCGGTCGGCGATGGCGGCGGTGGCCAGCAGCGGATGGCTCCACTGCAATGCCGCGTCCTGCAGCGTGCGCAGGGTCGCAACTCCGATTCCCCTCTTGGGGACCTGCACCGCGCGGAGGAAGGCCTGGTCGTCCGCCGGGTTGACCACCAGGCGCAGGTAGGCGACGAGGTCCCTCACCTCACGCCGCTCGTAGAAGCTCACCGCGCCGACGACGCGATACGGAACCGATGCGCGGCGGAATGCCTCCTCGAACGCCCGTGACTGCGCGTTGGTCCGGTACAGCACGGCCATGTCGCCGTACCCGTGGTGATCGGTCGCCGTTCGCTCGCGGAACTCGCGCGCGGCCCACTCGGCCTCGTCCCTTTCGTCCGCCGCCGATACGGTGACGACGGGATCGCCGCCGGCGCGGGATGTGTAGAGCGTCTTCCCCAGCCGGATCTGGTTCTCGGCTATCACGGCGTTGGCGGCATCCAGTATCACCTGGGTCGAGCGGTAGTTCTCCTCCAGCAGGACCACCTCGGTCTCGGGGAAGTCCTGCTTGAAGTCGAGCATGTTACGGATGTCCGCGCCACGCCACGAGTAGATGCTCTGGTCGTCATCACCCACGCCGCACACGTCCCGGTGCTTCTGGCCCAGGTGCCGAATCAGCAGATACTGGGCCCGGTTGGTGTCCTGGAACTCGTCAACGAGGATCGAGTCGAAGCGCTGCTGGTAGTACTCCAGACGGTCCGGATGCTCCCGGAACAGCGCAAGCGGGTGCAGCAGCAGATCGTCGAAGTCCATGGCGTTGGCCTGGAGCAGCGCCCGGTCCATCTCGTGGTAGATCTCCGCCGCCACGCGCGTAAATCGGTCCTCGGCAGCCGCGCCCAGCTCCTCCGGGGTGGTGAGCCTGTTCTTCGCTCCAGAGATGATCGACTGCAGTTGTCGCGGTGGGAACGCCCGCTGCGCGTAGCCGCCCCGCTCCAGCAACCGCTTGATGAGTGCCAGGCGGTCGTCCTCGTCGTAGATCGTGAACTGCGGCGTGAACCCCAGGTGTCGCGCCTCGCGACGCAGCAGCCGCGCGCAGAGGGAGTGGAAGGTCCCAATCCAGAGGCCGGTCGGGTCGCGGTTGAGCAGACCGCCCACCCGGCGCCGCATCTCTCCCGCCGCCTTGTTGGTGAAAGTCGTGGCGAGAATGCGTTCGGGTCGAACGCCGTGCGCGATGATGAGGTGGGCGATGCGGGCGGTGAGCACGCGCGTCTTGCCGGAGCCGGCACCCGCGAGCACGAGCAATGGTCCCTCGCGGTACTCGACGGCCCTGCGCTGCGCCTCATTGAGAACTACGTCAATCATCGCACCCGTCCGCGGCGGCCACCGGCAGCTCGGCTCGGAACACCGTACCCTTGGCTGACGGAAGAATTTCCAGTCTTCCCCCGTGGACGTCCTCGACTATGCGCCGGGCGAGCGCGAGGCCGATGCCCCATCCACCCGACTTGGTGGTGACGCCGGGCTCGAACAGCGTCGTCCTGATATCGGCGGGGATCCCGGGTCCGTCATCCACCACTTTCACCCGCGCACACTCCCCTTCGTCCCACACGGTTACTTCGATCTTTCCGCCGCGGCCGCTGAGCGCGTCCACGGCGTTACGGACCAGGGACTCGATCGCCCATTCCAGCAGCACCGAGTCCCCCTCGATGGTGGGTCCGGCGCGGGGAGCATCGACGGTGATCGAGATCGCGTGCGCATGGCGCGGCAGTCGCGGTCCGAAGTAGACTGCCACCCGCTCGGCCAAAGCTCCCAGGGCAACCTTTTCACGGCGCGCCGGACGGCCGATGCGCTCGAAGCGTTGCGCCACACGGTGCAGCCGCTCCAGGTCTCCACGCAGATGGTGAGCGATCTCAGGGGCGGACGACGATCCGTCCTCGAGCCGGTCGACCCAGGCGCCCGCACTCATCAGGGGAGTGCCGAGCTGGTGCGCCGACTCCCGCGCCATCGCCACCCAGAGCCTGTCCCTGTGGCGGTTCACCGCGCTGCGATACGCCCAGATGCCGACCGCCACGGCGGCCGCGAGCAGCGCGAACTGGATGATCGTGAGGCGCGTGAGGCGGCGGGCGGCCGGGATTCCCCCGAAGTGCAGCTCGCCCGCGTCCGGCAGTGCGATTGGGTCGTTGGCCCGATCCAGCTCGCGGATAGCCTCCCTCAGAGCTTCCTCGTCTTCGAGATCCGCCACCGGCACGTTGGCCACGGCTGTGGCCCGGCCCGCGCTGTCGGTGATGATGAGCGGGATGCCGCTCCCGCGGATCTCCGCGATCAACGCGAACAGGGTCTCGGTGGCCGCACCGGGGTCGGGATGGGCGATCGCCGGGATGATGCGGGCGTAGATGTGCGAGACGTTGCGCGCTTGCTCGCGCAGTTGGCTCGCCACCTCCCACACCTGCCATACGGACACACCGACGAAGATCACGACGAGCGCGAGGACGATCTCAGGCCCGGCGCGCCTCAGCAAACCGGTGAGCCTGCGCCTGTTCACGGTGGCGTCAGGCGGTCGGTCCCCAGGTACGGAACGAGCGCTTCGGGAATCCGCACGCTACCGTCCTTCTCCTGGTTGTTCTCGAGCAGGGATATGATCGTGCGGGGCAGCGCGACGCCGGAGGCGTTGAGCGTGTGCACGAACTCCGGTTTGGAGTCGGGGCGCGGGCGGAACCGCATGTTCGAGCGGCGCGCCTGGAAGTCCGTGAACGTCGACGAGCTCGACGCCTCGAGCCAGGCGCCCACGCCCGCCGCCCAGACCTCGAGGTCATACGTCTTGGCGCTGCTGAAGCCCAAGTCTCCAGTCGCGAGCAGAACCACGCGGTACGGTATCCCGAGTCGCTTGAGCACGACCTCGGCGTGACCGGTGAGCTTCTCGTGCTCGGCCGGTGAGCCGTCTGGCGTGGAGAATCGCACCAGCTCGACCTTGTCGAACTGATGCACGCGCATGAGCCCGCGTGTGTCCTTGCCGTGCGAGCCGGCTTCGCGCCGGAAGCACGGCGTGTACGCCACGTAGCCACGCGGCAGCTCGTCGGCCGCGAGTATTTCGTCGCGGTGCAGGTTCGTGACCGGGACCTCTGCCGTGGGAATGAGGTACAGGCCGTCCTCGGTCACGTACATGTTGTCTTCGAGGTCCGGGATCTGGCCGGTGCCCTGCGCTGAGTCCCGGGTGACGAGATACGGCGGCGCCACCTCGGTGTAGCCGTGCTCTTCGGTGTGCACGTCTATCATGAAATCGACGAGGGCCCGCACGAGCTTGGCGCCCTTCCCCATGAAGAGCGGAAAGCCGCTCCCGGAGATCCGGGCGCCCCGCCGCAGGTCCAGAATCCCGAGCTCTTCGCCGATCTCCCAGTGCGGCCGCGGCGCGAAGTCGAACTGCGGCTTCTCGCCCCAGGTCCTCACTATCCGGTTGGCGGACTTGTCGCCCTCAGGCACCTCGGGGAGAGGCAGATTGGGCAGGAGGAGGAGTTGCGCTTCCAGCTCGGAGTCCACAGCGCGAACCTGTTGGTCCAACTCCTTGATCGTGTCGCTCACCGTCTTGAGCCGCGCGATCAGATCGGCAGCGTCCTCCTTCTCGCGCTTGAGTCGCGCCACTTCCTCGGAGGCCCGGTTCCGTTCTGCCTTGAGTTTCTCAACCTGCTGCAGCAAGGCCCGGCGCCGCTCGTCGAGATTCCGTACCTCGGCCAGCTCCGCGCCGCGGTCCGTTCCACGGCGCGCCAATGCGCCCCGGACCTCGTCGGGTGACTCGCGGATGAGGCGAACGTCGATCACGGGATCAGGTTTCTGGAATCCCCGGCTCCAGGCTCCGGTAGGCGCAGTTCTGGTTCACCAGCAGTTCCAGCGTCACCGTGCGCGCGTCACTGTCGATTTCCAGCACGTGGAACTTCGCGTAGCGCGGCAAGGAGCCCAGAGTGCAGTTCTGGTTGCTGAGGCGTGACTGTCCGATGAACGTGGAACCGAGCTGGACCGGAAGCGGAGCGTCCGACACGTAGTCCTCTTCCGGCGCGGTCGTGATGGAGTCGAACGGCAACGATGATGGCAGCAGCCCAGCCGCGTCTTGCAGGCCGACCAGGAGTGCCGGCTTGAACAAGTTGGAGTCAGGTGGGATGTCGAACACCATGTCGAACGGCTGCTTGATGGTTGTGTGCACCACCAGCTTGTTGACTATGTCGTACGCGCTGGGCTGATCGACAGGCGTCCCCGTCACTGCCGCCAGGGTGATCGTATCGACCACGTTGGGGATCGTCGCCGGGGGGATGGTGATGTCCTCGCCGCACGCGGCGGCGGCGAACAGGGCGGCCACCCCGGCGGTGGCGAAACGAAGCTGTGGCAACGATATACGCATAATAGGAGTCCGCCGAACACTACAGAGAGCCCAACACTCGGTCAAGCCGCATTTTTGCTTGACTTCACTGAAGTGCGCGCCTAGCTTGCCGCCCATGCCGACAATTCGCGACGTTGTGCAGGCCTTGGGGAGCCGTGAAGGTGTAGAGGCCATCATCCTGCTCGGACGCGACGGTTTGACAATCGACTCCCGCGCCGGCGACGGACTGGACCCCGATGGACTCGCGGCGCTGGTGCCCTCGGTCGTGGCGGCCTGCAACCGGCTCGGAACGGCGGCCGAGAGGGGCGGCTTCAGCACCGGCGTGGTCGAGTTCGAGCGCGGCATGGCGCTGGTCTCGGAGCTCACGTCGGATACGTTGCTCGCCATGTTCATTCGCCCCGGGGCCAACGTCGGGAGCTTGCTGTACGAGCTCAGGCGACACCGGGCGGCGATCGCCGACCTTCTGTAGACCCTCCAGACGCCAGGATCCGCGATGAGTCGCTGGGCCACGGTTCTCGCTGGAGGGTCCGGGACGCGGTTCTGGCCGCTGTCCACGCCGGATAGCCCCAAGCAGTTTCTCCCCCTCTCGGGCGAGCGGCCCCTCCTCGAGGAGGCGGTGAGTCGCCTGAGCGAGCTGATCCCTCCCGAGCGAATCCTGATCGTCACCGGAGCGCCGTTGGTGGAGCGCACTCGCGCGCTCCTGCCGGGCGTTCCGAAGGACAACGTACTCGGCGAGCCGCGCGCTGCCTCGACGGCGCCGGCTCTCACCTGGGCCACCTCCGTGGCGCAGCAGCGCGATCCAGATGCATCGCTCGTTTCGCTCCACGCCGACTGGCACGTCGGCGACGCGGCCGCGTTCTGCCGCACTGCGGAGCACGCGCTGGAGGTGGCCGAGCGGCACGACGTGCTCGTCACCGTCGGTATCGTTCCATCCCGACCGGAGACTGGCTACGGGTACATCGAGCCGGGCGAGCAGCTGGATGGCGACGCGCGGCGTGTACGCCGCTTCGTCGAGAAACCGGATGCCGATCGCGCTGCCCAACTGATAGCCGGGGGCGCCCTGTGGAACAGCGGGCTGTTCGCGTGGACAGCGGCGCGGTTCTTTGCCGAAACCGAAGAGCTCGCACCCGAGATCGCTCCCCACCTGTCAAAACTCGCGAGCGGGGCCGTGTCCGACTTCTTCGGTTCGGTCACGCCGATCGCCGTGGATGTCTCGCACTTCGAACGCAGCGAGCACGTGGCGGTCGTCCCGGGTGCCTTCGCATGGGACGACGTGGGCACCTGGGCGGCGCTCGCACGTGTGCGCGCCACCGACGAGGCGGGGAACGTGATCGTGGGCGAGGCCTTCGCGCACGATGCGCACGGCTGCATCCTTTGGGCGGACGACGGTCCGGTGGTCGTTGACGGCGTGCGCGATCTGGTGGTCGTGCGGGCCAAGGGAGTCACGCTGGTCACCACACGGGAGCGTGCCGCAGGGCTCAAGGCGCTGCTCGAGACCCTGCCGCAAAGCTTGCTGGAGCGGCCGTCATGACCAAACTGTTCCTGCTGGACCCCGAGCGGTCCGCCGCCTGGTACCCATTCGCGGACTGTCGCCCCATCGCCGAGCTGCGCGCGGGGGCATGGCTGATCCGCGAGCGCTGGGAAGCGATCGCGGACGGCGAGACGGAGGCCATCTTCGCCGCACCCCACTTGCACGGCTTCACCGAGGACGGCGTCCCGCAGGTGACGGCCGCACGGACCGTGGAGGGTCCCGCAATCGTGGGACGCGGCGCGTTCGCCCCTGCGGGTGTTCCCCCGGACCTGCCGACCGGACCGGCCCGGCTCGTGAACGATGGCGATGCGGTGGGGTGGTGGGTTCCGGAGGGCGCCACCTGGGACGTGGGACAGGACGAGGGCGAGGACGTGTCGCTTGACGGCTTCCTGCTCCGCGGCAGCTACGATCTGGTGACCGCGCTGGAGCACATGCTCGTTGCCGACACCGCCGACTTCACCCACGAGTCCGGCGACCAGCTGGCCGACGGCTCGATGGTGATCGGTGATCCCGCTGACGTCGTGACCCTCGGTGCCATGGTTGAGCCCGGCGTGGTCTTCGACGTGCGCGGCGGGGCGGTAGTCATCGAGCAGCACAGCTACGTGAAGAGCGGCACCCGGCTCGAGGGCCCGATCTACGTCGGGCCGGGAACGGAGATTCTGGGCGGCGTCGTGCACCGCTGCAGCATCGGCCCGCGCTGCCGAGTCCGCGGAGAGATCGCCAACAGCGTCTTGATGGGATACGCCAACAAGGCGCACGACGGGTTCGTCGGGCACTCAGTGCTGGGTCGGTGGGTCAACGTGGGAGCAGGCACCACTACGTCCAACCTCAAGAACACCTACGGTGACATTCGGCTCGATGTGGCTGGTGAGCGGATGGAGACGGGCCTCCAGAACCTCGGCACCCTGTTCGGCGACCACGCCAAGCTCGCGATCGGCACCCAGCTGGACACTGGAACGGTGCTCGGAGCCGGCGCCAACGTGTTCGGGGTGTCCTGGCCGCCCAAGTACGTGCCGCCGTTCGCCTGGGGCTCGAGCGGGGAGCGCATGAGCCGGGACGGCTTCCTCACCGTTGCCACTCGGGTAATGCCGCGCAGACAGGTCGCCTTCACCGACGCAGTGCGGGAGAGCCTGGGCCGCATCTACGATCACGCTACACGATGAGGGTGACGGTCCTCGGCTCTGGCAGCCGTGGGAACGCCCTCGCCATCACCTCCGGCGCCACGTCCATCCTGATCGATGCCGGGTTCGGGCCCCGCACGCTCGCGCGGCGCGCGACCTCCTGCGGCATCGACCTGTCCGGCCTCTCGGGGATCTTCCTCACCCACGAGCACGGCGACCACGCGCGGGGCGCGGCACAGCTGGCGCGCGCGGTGGGCTGTCCGATGTATGGCTCGAGGGGCACGCTTGCGGCGCTGCGGGACAGGCTCGACGGCGTGGGCACCCTCGAGCTCCAGGCGCTCGAGACCACCGCGGTCGGGGAGCTGGGGGTCACTGCCTGCCACACGAGCCACGATGCGGCCGAGCCACTCGCGCTGTCGGTGGCCGAGACGCGGACCGGTCAGCACGTGGGCATCGCCTACGACCTGGGTCGGCCTACCGCTCAGGTGCGCTACCTGCTGCGCGGAGCTGCTGCCCTGGTGCTCGAAGCCAACCACGATGACGTACTGCTGCGCACGGGGCCCTACCCCGCAGCCGTGCGCGAGCGCATCGCCGGTCCGGGCGGGCACCTGTCCAACCGGGATGCGGCCGAGCTGCTGCAGGGGCTGTATCACCCCGGGTTGCGTGTCGTGGTGCTCGCCCACCTCAGCGACCGCTGCAACCGGGAGGACCTTGCGCTGAAGGCTGTGCGCGACGTGTTGGCTCGGAGGGGCTTCCAGGGGAAGCTGCACGTGGCGCGGCAGGGTGAGCCGCTCGGGCCCATCGAGCTGACGGCCGAGCAGTACGCGCTCGACGGCCTCAGCTAGGATTGGGGCAGCGGCTCGTCTTCTTCGACCTCGGTCACCTGCGGCTCCCACTCACGCATCATCCGGGTGAACGCGTGCGCAGCCTCGCCCTCGAACTCGTGGCCCGAGCGTTCCTCGATATAGGCCAGCACCTTCCCCGGCGGCCAGGCGTCTCGATAGGGTCGATCTGATCTGAGGGCGTCGTACACGTCACACACGTGTACGAGCCGGCTCGCGCGGTGGGTCTTGCGCTTGAAGCGGTAGGAGGGGTACCCGCCGCCGTTGATCATGATGTGGTGTTCGTAGGCCACCACCGCTGCGAGGTCCAGGTCGGTAGCCGACGTGATGATGATGTTGGCGCCCTCGGCCGGGTGGCGGCTCATGACGCGGCGGTCATCGTCGGTGAAGGTGCCGGTCTTGTGCAGCACCTCGTAGGGGATTCGCACCTTGCCGAGGTCGTGCAGCAGCCCCGCGATCCCAAATGCCCTCACGTCCCTGTCGCCCAATCCCAGCCACTCGGCCAGCGCCATCGTAAGCACGGACACGTTCAGGGAATGTGTCGTCGTGTACTCGTCATAGTGCCGTAGCTTGAGCAGCGGCATCAACATCTGCTCATCGCCGTGCATCGCTACGGCGAGAGAGCGTACCACGGTCTCGGCCTCGACCAGGGGCAGCTCGTTCTTCTCGGTCACTTCGCGGTGCAGCCAGCGGATGGTCTCCGCCTCGTCGCGCAGTGAGTAGGACAGGCTGGCCGTAGTGATCTCGTCGGTCTGCAACTCGTCTGCGCCGCGGATGCCCAGCACGCCGAAGCGGATTCCACTGGGCCGCATCTGCCGCGCCTCAGCCGTGTCGATTGCCTTGAGAGTGAGCCGGGCCATCGTCTCGTCCAGGAAGTCCTCGAGCTCCGGCCGCGTCGTCGTAGCGTCGAACTGGAGCCGCTGGATGCCCACGTCCGACAGCCGCTTGTTCCAATCCCAGTCGCGCAGCTCGCGCAGCGGACGGGCGCCGTAGACCACCTCGTCCTCCAGGAACGAGAACTCAGGGCTGGCGTCGCGCGCGAGGAGGTCCAGCAAGTGTTGGTATGCGCCGTCAATCGCGCGCTCACGCGACGCGTGGCCCGTGGGGTACAGCGCCAGTGCAGAGAGCGCCTGGGCCAATGCGGTGAGGAAGGCTACGGCCTCCGACACTAGGCGCCCTTCCCGCTGCCGACGGCGGCCAGTGAGATCTCGCTGTCTCGCGACTTCGCGGCCGCTGCGAGCGCGCGCTTTGCACGCTGGGCATCCGAGTGGCCGCGCAGCGCCGCAAGCGCGGCCAGGTACTCGGGCGTTTTGGGTGGGAGCTTGGCCCAGAAGAGGAAGCGGCGCGGCTCTGACAGGTTCAGGAGCGTCTGGAGCGCGAGCGCGTGGCGCGCACGTCCCAGGGCACGTATGGCGAGTGTCCTCAACTCCTCGTCCCCGGGCTTCTCGGCCCGTGAGACCAGGAGGGACACGGCCGTGTCGGGGCAGTCCTGCTGCGCCGCAGCCAGGCCGAGCCGCACGATCCGGTCGTCGCTGTCCGCGAGCGCCATGCACGTGGCGCGCTCCCGGCCGGCCGGATCCTTGATCATGATCCGGACGGCTTCCCGGCGCACGCGCTCGTCCGGGTTCTTGAGGTAGTCGGCGGCGCTGAACCCCCGCGGTGGCTCGGGAAGATCGGCTATGATCGTGAGCATGTTGCGTTGCACGTACGGCCGCTCGTCGTCGAGCCGCGCCATCGCCAGCGGGCCCACAGCGGAGCCCAGTCGCACGATCCGCTCCAGCAGCGCGCGGCGGGACTGGGCGCTTTCCGACTCTGCGAGCGCGTCCAGCATCGGCTCGGCGCCCGCCACGCCGACTTTGGGCAACAGGAGATCCAGCGCTTCAGTGTCGAGCGGCTCGCTCTGCGCCAACGTGCTCACCATGTCGGGGGTTGCAACCTGCTGCCAGACGCCCTCGGCTACGGCGGGCGCGTCCACCTCCTGTAGCGTGGTCAGCACCCACTTGAGATCGCCCTGCTCCGTCAGCCGGTCCACCGCGCTGGTGACCGGCTCGCCCATGGCGTTGGCCTCGAGCGCCATCTGCAGCATCCGTTTGGGCTCGGGCGCGTAGCGTTGCTCCGGCGAGACCGAGTAGACCGACCGGGCCTCGGCCATGTGGGTGAGCGCTTCGCGGTACGTGCCGGGGTTCGGGTCGCTGTACGACCAACCCTCGATCAGCTCGGACACCTGCTCGCGCAGTGAGCTGTCGGCATCGCGCCGGCGCCGTCCGCTGCCGGACTCCGCGTGGTGCGCCAGCTTCTGCAGCATGCGCATCAGGGAGCTGGACACTCCCTGCTGCTTCTCCGTGCGGTGCGCGGCCTGCACCAGATCGAGCACCGCATCCACGGCCATTCCCTGGGAAGCGTTCAGCAGGAACTGGCGTCGCTGCGGCCGATCGCCTCCCATCTCGAGCAGCCGCTCGAGCGTCTCCGGGTCCAGATTGCCCACCAGCTTGGACATCCGCCCCCTCAGCTCCACTGCCTCGTGCCCGCCCGCTGCACGCACTTCCTCGGCTATCTGCAGCATGTAGCCCACGATTACCTGATCATAGGCCGCCGTCTTTGGGTGGTCCCGGATCGCGTCGGCGACCGCTGCCGGATCGGCCTCCGTGTCGGCTTCCGTGTCCGCCTCGGCTTCGGTCTTGGCCATCGCCGCGCGCGCGAGGCCGACCCACAGCTGAGCGCCGCGGGTGCGGCGCTCGCCGCTCTGGCCGTCGTCCTGCTCCTCCTCACCGATCAACTCCAGCCGCTCATACGTGAGGGGGTAGAGCTGGACGTGTGGCCAGGCGGCGAGCTGCTCTGCCGGCCCCAGACCGAGCGGGTGTCCGGTCAGGTCGGCCTCCTCCGCCACCAGGGCGAGCGCTTCGTGCAGCTCATCGCGCTCCAGCCCGCGGCGGAATGAGATGGCGCCCAGATGATGCCGGTGCAGCCGCGCCGCGAGGTCCTTGAGCACCGGGTTCGCGGGATCGGTTGCGACGCCCTCGATGATGAGCTGCTGCCTGGCCACCCCGAGGGAGAGTGTGCCCTTCTTGCCCAGCAGCGGCTCGATCCTGCCGATGACGCGCTCCGCGGCCGGCTCGAGGGAGGGGTGCCCGCCCGGGTACATCGCGTGCTTGTTGAGCGCGATCGAGAACTCGATGAGGAAGCTGGAGAGGTCGCGCGAGAGTGTCGCGCGCTCTGAAGTCTGCCCCTGGGCGCCTTGGGGCGGGTCGGTCATGCCCGGCAACCTAGCGCCGCATCAACGCTCCGGCTCCCCGACGGCGCCCATGATCGTGGGCGGTGCCGCCGGCACGGCCACTCCCTCGGGCAATGGTGTGTGGGGGCCGACGCGCTTGAGGTCGTACGGCTCTTCCAGGTCTCCACCGGAGAGGGTGAGCGTGCGGCCCCTCAGGGCGAAGTTGTATCCGATCCACTCGTCACCGAACGCCAGGTAGACGGTGTCCGAGACGACCCGCCAGCGGATTATCTCGTCGCCAAAGCTCGCCGATGAGTCGGGGCGCACAACGACGGTCTGCGGTCCGTCCGGTGTCTCTACTTGCCAGGTGCCGGTAATATCGGGCAGGTTCCCGCTCGGGGCGGACTGTGCGTTGAGCCCGGCCGGCGCCAGGGCCAGGCCAAGAGCGATGATCCTGAGCGTACGAAGCGTCATGTGTCGAAACTATCTCCCCATGGTGAGGGGCGCCACCAGATCGGCGCCCGCTGCCGTAAATACACTGACAGGAGCTCGATGATGCGGCTGCTCATTCCCCTGTGCGCCATCCTCGTGGCCGGACCGGCGGCCGCCCAGCAGGATCGCCCACTCAGGCCCGTGCACACGTACTCCATCGTCGCCGTCGATTCGGCTACCGGCGAGATCGGCGCGGCGGTCCAATCCCACTGGTTCAGCGTGGGGAGCATCGTCACGTGGGCCGAGCCGGGCGTCGGCGCGGTCGCCACCCAGTCGTTCGTGAACCCGAGCTATGGGCCGAACGGTCTCGAGCTCATGCGCTCCGGGGTCCCCGCGCCCGAAGCACTCGCCACCCTGCTCCGCGCCGACCCCGACAGCCAGGTGCGCCAGATAGGGATGATCGACGCCGCCGGCCACGGCGCCGCGCACACCGGCTCGCGCAACATCCCGGCCGCCGGAAACCACGTGGGGCGCTGGTACTCGGTACAGGCCAACCTCATGCGCAGCGCTGCCGTGTGGCCGGCCATGGCCGAGGCCTTCGAGACCACCGATGGCGACCTGGCCGAGCGCATGATGTCTGCGCTGGAAGCCGCCGAGGCGGCGGGCGGAGACATTCGCGGCAGGCAGTCCGCGGCGCTGGTGGTCGTGAGCGGGGACCGCGCCGCGCCACCGTGGGAGAAGCTGTTCGATCTGCGGGTGGAGGACTCGCCCAATCCTCTCGGCGTATTGCGCGATCATCTCAGGGTGGCCCGCGCCTACCGCGCCGCCACCGAGGGCGACAACTACCTCACGGTGGGTGACGTGGCCTCCGCCCTGGAGTCCTACGCCAGGGCCGCCCGCTACCTGCCCGACGGCGCCACCAACGGGGAGCTGGTCTACTGGCAGGCGGTGACGCTGCTGGATCTGGGCAGGGTGGATGAGTCGGTTCCGTTGTTCCGACGCGCCTTCGAGCAGGACCGGAGCTGGATCGAGCTGCTGTGGAGGCTGCCCAAGGTAGGGCTGCTTGGCGCAGATTCCGCCACGATTGCTCGAGTAGTGAGGGAGGCGCGTTAGGGCGACAGACGGCGGCGGTCGATGACGAAAGCGCCCCGGCCAGGCCGGGGCGCTTCGTTTGCTGCCAAGGTGGCCCCCGGGGGGGGGGCTCCTAGTACATCCCGCCCATACCGCCACCGGGCGGCATCGGAGGCATGTTCTCCTCTTCCTTCTTCTCGACCACGACGCACTCTGTCGTGAGCAGCAGACCCACGACCGACGCCGCGTTCTGCAGCGCCGTACGCACGACCTTGGTCGGGTCCATGACGCCGGCCTGCATCAGGTCCTCGTACGTGTCCGTCTGGGCGTTGTACCCAAAGTTCTTCACCTTCGAGTGCCTGATCTTGTCGACCACGATCGAGCCCTCGACGCCCGCGTTGCCCACGATGATGCGCGTGGGCTCCTCGAGCGCGCGGCGCACGATCGAGATGCCGACTTTCTCATCGGGATCCTCCGGCGAGAGCTTGTTCAGCTTCTCCTGTGCCCGCAGCAGCGCGACGCCGCCGCCCGGCACGATGCCCTCCTCGACCGCAGCGCGCGTGGCGTGCAGTGCGTCCTCGACCCGGGCCTTCTTCTCCTTCATCTCGGTCTCGGTCGCAGCACCCACGTTGATCACGGCTACGCCGCCGGCCAGCTTGGCCAGTCGCTCCTCCAGCTTCTCCCGGTCGTAGTCCGAGGTGCTCTTGTCGATGGCGGCCTTGATCTCGCCGATCCGGCCCTGGATCTTGTTCTCTTCACCGGCGCCGTCGACGATCGTGGTGTCGTCCTTGTCGATCACGATGCGCTTGGCGCGGCCGAGGTCGCTCAACACCGCATTCTCGAGCTTGAAGCCCAACTCCTCGGAGATCACCTGCGGGGCGCCGGTCAGAATGGCGATGTCCTGCAGCATGGCCTTGCGCCGGTCGCCGAACCCGGGCGCCTTCACGGCGCAGATCTTCAGCGTACCGCGCAGCTTGTTGACCACCAGTGTGGCCAGCGCCTCGCCCTCGATGTCCTCGGCGATGATCAGCATCTGCTTGCCCGTCTGTGCGACCTTCTCCAGCACCGGCAACAGGTCCTTCATGGCCGAGATCTTCTTGTCGTGGATCAGGATGTAGGCGTCCTCCAGGACGGCCTCCATCTTCTCAGGATCGGTCACGAAGTAGGGCGACAGGTAGCCACGGTCGAACTGCATGCCGTCCACAGTCTCCAGCGTGGTCTCGAGTCCCTTGGCCTCCTCGACCGTGATCACGCCGTCCTTGCCCACCTTCTCCATCGCGTCGGCGATGAGGTTTCCGATCTCGGCGTCGCTGTTCGCCGATATGGAACCGACCTGAGAGATCTCCTTCTTGCCGGCGATCTCGACAGAGGTCTTCTTGAGCTCGGCCACGACGGTGCCGACGGCCTTCTCGATACCGCGCTTGATGGCCATCGGGTTGATGCCGGCGGTGACGCTCTTGAGGCCCTCGCGGAAGATCGCCTGGGCCAGCACCGTGGCGGTG
>JAUVTI010000077.1 GCA_030601605.1 Gemmatimonadales bacterium | reverse complement strand
GGCTGGGGCGGTGCGAGGAGGAGCAGTCCCGCGTCCCTGAGGCGCTGACTCACTACCAGCGCGTGTTCGCCATCGACATCAACTTCCTGGATGTGAGCGATCGGGTATCACAGCTCGCCAAGGCGGGGGGCTGACGGTGGGGCCGCAATTGGCGCCCGTGTCGCTCGCGTCTATCCAGGAGCCGGTCCGCGAGGAGCTGGACCAGGTCTTCACCGAGCTGGGCCGGATCATCGCAGCCGAGTTCCCCCTCATCGATACGGTGAACCAGCATCTCCTCCACCTGCGGGGGAAGATGTTCCGCCCGACGCTGCTGCTGCTCACGGCGCAGGCGACCGGGAACACGCAGTCGCGGCGCTCGACGCTGGCCGCCGTCGTGGAGTTGATTCACCTGGCCACGCTCATCCACGACGACTCGGTGGACCACTCGGTGCTGCGGCGGGGACAGCCGACCGTGAACGCGCTGTTCAGTCACCAGATAGCAGTGATCATGGGTGACTACCTCTACTCGCGCGCGATCATCGAGCTGGTCGGGTTGGACGGCCTGGAGCCGCTCAGGGTTATGAGCCGGGTAACCAACGAGATGACGGTGGGCGAGATGCGGGAGATCACCGCCCACGACGTGCTGGACTTCTCGCAGGACGACTACGACCAACTGATAGATGCCAAGACCGCCTCGCTGATGTCGGGCGCCTGCGAGGTGGGCACCCTCGGCGCGGACCCCGCCTACCGCGAGCCGATGCGGCGCTTCGGCCGCAGCCTGGGTATGGCGTTCCAGATCGTGGACGATCTGCTGGACTACACGAGCAGCGAGGACGTGACCGGGAAGCCGGCCGGGCTCGACCTGCGCGAGCACAAGATCACGCTTCCCCTGATCGCCGCGCTCCCCGTGATGGACGACCGTGAGCGAGCAGCCGTGAGCGCGCTGATGGAGGACCCCACGCCCTCCGATGGGAGCATCGGCGAGGTCATCGCAATTACCGCGGAGCGTGGGGGCATCGAGGCGGCGCAGGTGCGGGCCGAGGAGTTCTCCGCCCTTGCCGAGGCCGAGCTCGAGGCGCTTCCCGCCTGTCGCGCCCGGGACACGCTGCTTGACTGCATCTCCTACGTCGTCGAGCGACAGAGCTGAGCGATGGCGATCGGACCGCGCAGACCAGTCTTCTACATCTCCGTGCTCACCCTGGGGTTCGTGTTGGGCGGGTTCCTCTCGGCGCTGCTGCGGCGGTTCCTGCCGGAGGGGCCGGCCAAGGAGTTCTTCACCTGGACGGTGACTCCCTCGGTGGGTCCGTTGCATTTGGACCTGATTATCTTCAGTTTGACAGTAGGGCCGCTCGCCCTGCAGGTGTCACTGTTGGGGTTGGTGGGGATCGTGTTGGCGTATCTGCTGGCGAGATCGCTGTTCTAGAATTGCGAGGGCGTTATGCCATTCAATTTGGGCGTCACAGAGCTCCTGGTCATCATGCTCATCATGCTGCTCGTGTTCGGCGCCAAGCGGCTGCCGGAGATCGGGTCCTCGATGGGGAAGGGGATCCGCGAGTTCAAGAAGAGCATCAGCGAGGTTAAGGACAGCATCGCCGAGACTGACGACGGTGCACCGTCGTCGCGCCAGATCGACGCTTCCAGCGACGCCGTACGCGGGGGCGAGCCCAGGAAGCTCTCCGACAAAAAGCTGTCCGAGTAGCGACGGCTCTAGAGATCCAGAACGCGAAACGCCGCGGGAGCCTCCCGCGGCGTTTCTCTTTTCCGGTCGTGACTGCGGCGGCTAGAACCCGAGGCCCCCCGTGGGGAACGGCAGCTGAGGCCCCTGCTGCTGTTGGCGCCTCATCTCCGTGCGGCTGTCCACCACGTCGGCGTCTTGACGCAGCGAGGTGAAGACCAGCTGAGCCCGGGTCTGCCGGGCCAACTGCACCGCCTCTGCCCGCAGCTGATCCACCTGCGCCGCGAATGCCACGGTATCGGCGCCCTGCCGGCTCACTGCCTGCACGAGCAGGACTGCGTAGTCCGTCTCGAATGGCCCGCCCAGCTCCCCCAGGGGAAGCCCGAAGGCTGCCCCCACCGCTTCCGGCGACTCGCGCAGGACGGGGCTGGGGGTCACCCGGGTGAAGGGCCCCACCGTCTGAGGCGTGAACCGATAGCCCTGTATAGCGGCCTCGAGAGACGCCCCGCGGGCCACGGTCGACAGCACCGAGTCCGCGATCGAGCGGGCCGTGTCCCACATGGCCTCGCGCTGGGCGGCGGCCGCCACCTCCTGCCGGATCTTCTCCAGGGGCGGTACGCCCGCCGGGATGACGCTGTCGAGCCTGAACAGGTAGTAGGCCCACTCCGTCTCGATCACTTCGGAGGTCTGCCCCACAGCCGCCTCGAATGCCCAGATTGCCGGGTCTCCGAGCAGGTACCGGCCCTGCGAGAGCTCCAGGCGGTTGCCCTTGTACACGGGGGGCGCCTGGATCAGCACGAGGTTCATGCGCGCCGCCACGCTGTCCAGCACGGTTGGGTCGTCCTGGGCGGCGGCCAGCACGTCCAGCGAGTCGGCGCGGCGATCCACCTCTTCCAGATGCTCGCCGTACAGCTCGATCGCGATCAGTATGTGCCTGGCGTGGAAGCCGCTGTCGGACTTCGACTCGAGCTGGATCAGGTGATAGCCGAACCGCGTCAGCACGGGCTCGGAGAGCTCGCCGGGTCGCAGGTTGCGGACGGCCTGCTCGAACGGGGGCACGAAGGCGCCCCACCGGACCTCGCCCAGGTCACCGCCCACCGCTCGGTTGGACGAGTCGGCCGACTCGCGCGCGGCCACGGCTTCGAAATCGGTGCCGTCGAGGATCTCCTGCCTGATTGACTGGGAGCGCTCCAGGACGGCTGCCGAGTCGGATGCCAACGCCCGCCGCGAGATGGCGACCAGGCTGAGGTACGCCTGTTCGGGCCGCTCGAACTCGTCTCTGTGCTCGCGGTGGTAGCGCTTCAGGGCCTCGTCCGAAACGTCGGGCTGCGCGCTGCCCACCACCATCTGTGGCAGGATCGCGACGACTGTGGCGGTGGCCGAATCGTGTTGGTCGCGGAACAGTTGCCACAGCTTGGCGTCGGAGACGTACACGTCCTCGGTCAACTGCTCCATCAGCTTGATGCGCGGCAGCTCCTCGCGGTAGCGCGCCTCCAGCGCCAGCGCGAAGTTGGGATCCGCACCCGAGCCCAGGTAGCGCCGGTACTTGGCGAGGTCGAACTCGCCTTCCGTCTGGAACTCCGGGATGCTGCGGATCTCGGGGAAGGGCGCGTTGAGCATCAACTGCCGGATCTCGTTGTCCGTGACGGTGATGCCGCGCCGCTTGTACTCTCCCTCGAGCAGGATCTGCTGGATCAACTGCTCCAGCACTTCGTCTTCCAGGGTCCGCTGCTCTTCGAGGGTGGTCGGCGTGGGAGCCCCAGCCAGCCGCTGCTGCTCCGAGACGTTGCGCACCGCTGCCGAGAGCGTCGGGTAGTCGATCTTGTGGCCGTTCACGCGCGCGGCCTCATCGCTGACCCCGCTGCTCCTCTGGCCGGTGGCGTCCATGCCCCACTCGAACACCATCCAGCCGACGAAGCTCACGGCCACGATGGCCATGATCCAGGGCGCGATTCCGCGCATCGTTCGCATCATTTGTCCAACTCCTACTCGAGCGGTCCTGAGAGCCGCTAAGTCTAAGTGTGACAAGGCGGAATCTCAAGGCGCGTCAGGTTGACAGGTGGTCAAAGTGCAGTAGTTTCGGGGCGAGGCTACACACTCCCCTTCTGCGCCACGCCCATGGCATATCAGAGCGAAATAGAGAAGCTCGAGCAACGCTTCGGCGAGAAGCCCCAACAGTGGTTTGCGGCGCTCGCAGACGCGTACCGCAAGGCCGGCGAGCTCGACATGGCGCTGGACCTCCTCAAGGCGTGGATCGAGAAGCGGCCGAACTACACGAGCGGACACATCGTGCTGGGGCGCTGCCTGCTCGACAAGGAGTCCCTGGACGAGGCGGCAACAGCGTTCGAGCGAGTGCTCGGCCTGGACCCGGAGAACATCATCGCCATCAAGGCGCTGGCCGAGATCGCACAGAAGAGGGGTGATCCGGCGGGAGCCGAGCACTGGCTCGAGCAGTTGCTCGACGTGGACCCGATGAACGAGGAGGCGCACGAGGCGCTCGCCGCTCTGCGCGGCGGGGGCGCCGAGCCGGAAGCGGCGCCGGAAGCTGCTCCCGGCGCGGTGCCGGCCGCGGGGGAGATCGCCCCGCTGCAGCCGTCCGGGCCGTTCGACCCAATGGCCATAGCGGGCCAGATCAAGCGCGACTCGGACGAGGTGGAGCAGGTGGCCGAGCCCGCGGCCGAGGAAGCGGCGGCGGAGCCGGCCGAGGCGGTCCTCGAGGAGGTCACGCTCGAGATGGAGCCCAAGGAGCCCTCGGAGTTCGACATCGACGTGGCGTTCGGGCAGCCCCGGTTGAGCGAGGATGTCCAGGAAGTGGCGGGCGAGGTCCCGGAGGGAGCCGTGGAGGGCCTGGTCACCTCGGAGAAGCACGTGACGCCCGCGGGGGCGGCGGACGACCAGGAGGAGACCAAGGAGACCGAGGAGACACCGGCCGGGGACACGCACGTGGCCCTGGATGGGCTCGAGATAGACTCCTTCGACGATGAGCTGGCCTGGGACGCCGGTGAGCGCACCTCCCACCAGATCTCGAGCGCGGACATCGAGGAGGCGCCGCACGCCCACGAGAACAGCCTGGACGCGCCTGCCCATTTGCTGCCGGGCATCGAGGACGCGGAGATCCCCCAGGTGGGTGTCGAGGAGCGCGAGACCGCGCCGGTGGAGGGCTTCGAGGAGTCACCTGCAGAGGGCGAAGAGGGGACCGAGCCGGTAGAGGGGCTGGAGCCCACCGTGGCGGCGGAGGTCGAGGCGCTCCCAGAGATGCTGGCCGAGCCCGAGTTCGTGGAGGAGACTCCGGCGGCCCCCGCCGCGGCCGAAGCCCCCGTCGCCGAAGCTGCCGCCCCACCTGAGGAGCCCGCGGCCGAAGAGGCGCTTGCGCTAATCCTCCCCGAGCCGGAACCCGAGCCGGAACCCGAGCCGGAACCCGAGCCCGAGCCGGCTGCCGAGCCGGAGCCGGTCGTCACCGAGACAATGGCCGAGCTCTACGCACAGCAGGGGCTGTTCGTGGAGGCGCAGGGCATCTACGAGCAGCTGCTGGCCGCGCGGCCGGGAGACGCCCAGCTTCAGTCCAGACTGGCCGCGATGAAGGAGAAGGCGACGGCGCCGAAAGCGCCCGCCGCGCCGCCACGGGAGGCTCAATTCTCCGCGGCGCACACCGGCGGCGTCTCGGTCCGCGCGATGTTCGCCGAGATCCTCGGCGTGGAGCCAGCCGCCCCCATCGCGGCGCTTGCCCCCACCGAGGCGCCTGCTCCCACCGAAGCGCCGGCTGCGCCGGTGGCCGATGAACCGGCGGCCCAACCGGGTTTCGACGAGTTCTTCGGCGGCACGGAGGCGCCCCCCGCGGAGGGCGCCGAGCCCACGACGCGCCGGCGCGAAGAGGACGACACGGACGACGAGTTCCGCGGCTGGCTCAAGAGCCTGAATACGTAAGTGCGCGTCGCAGTCCTCAACGGTCCCAACCTCAATCTCCTAGGATCGCGCGAACCCGAGCTGTACGGCACTGAGCGGCTCGAGGATCTGGAGCGCACGGTGCGCGAGCGGGCCGTGGAGCTGGGTGTGGAGATCGAGTGGCGCCAGACGAACCACGAAGGTGAGTTCGTGGACCTGGTGCAGTCGCTGCCCGCCACGGCGGACGGAGC
The DNA here is from genome assembly GCA_030601605.1 of Gemmatimonadales bacterium. Taxonomy (GTDB): domain Bacteria; phylum Gemmatimonadota; class Gemmatimonadetes; order Gemmatimonadales; family GWC2-71-9; genus WVYX01. The sequence goes on along the minus strand of JAUVTI010000077.1, from coordinate 3,059 downwards.
GGTCGTGAACGCTGCCGCATTCACGCACACGTCGCTCGCGATCAGGGACGCGTTCCTGGCCGTGCGCGTGCCCTTCGTGGAAGTCCACCTCAGCAACATCTTCGCGCGCGAGGAGCAGCGGCGGCACTCGCTGCTCGCCGACCTCGCGGTGGGGATCGTGGCCGGGTTCGGCCCCCGGGGTTACGTGTGGGCGCTGGAAGCACTCGTGCAGCACGTGGAGCGGAGTGAGTCCTGACCGGCGCGGCGAGCGCCGCACCCGGCTGCTCGCCCTCCTGACGGAACACGGGCTGGATGGGCTGATCGTCACGGTCCTGCCCAACGTCCGCTATCTGACGGGCTTCAGCGGCTCGGCGGGAGTCGCGCTGGTGCTGCGCGAGGAGACGGTCTTCTTCTCCGATTTCCGCTACCAGGCGCAGGCGGCGAGCGAGTTGGGCGAGGCGGCCCGCGTCGAGATCGCGCAGTCGAACGTGTGGGAGCGGGTCGAGAGCGTGCTGGGCGAGTACGCCGGCGTGGCAACTCTCGGGTTCGAGGCGCACGCCGTGAGCGTGGCCGAGTCGGAGCGGCTGGAGAAGGTCTCCGGAAGGGCCACGCTGCGGCCCGTGAAGGAGCTCGTGGAGGGCCTCCGGGTGAGCAAGTCACCCGAGGAGGTTGACGCCATTCGCGAGGCCGCACGGCTCGCCCACGAGGCCCTGGATGCTACCCTGGCGACCGTGCGCGCGGGGCAGAGAGAGATCGAGGTGGCGGCTCGGCTCGAGTACGAGCTGCGTCAACGGGGAAGCGAATGGCACCCCTTTCACACGACCGTGGCCTCCGGGCCCCAGGGCGCGCTCCCCCACGCGGGGGCGACGGAGAAGGAGATCTCGGCCGGGGACCTCGTCGTGCTTGACTTCGGGGCCCAGGTGGACGGATACTGCGCGGACATCACCCGTACGGTGGTCGTGGGAGGGCGCGCGGACGAGCGCCAGCGCGCGATCTACGATCTGGTGCGGGAGGCACAACTCGCGGCGCGCGAGGGAATGCGCGCCGGGATGACCGGACGGCAGGCAGATGCGCTGGCGCGCTCGATGATAGAGGTGCGCGGGTTCGGTGACGCGTTCGGGCACTCCCTGGGACACGGGCTCGGTCTCGAGGTTCACGAGGCCCCACGCGTGAGCCGGCTCAACGAGGAGCCGCTGCCCGAAGACGCGGTAGTCACAGTGGAGCCGGGCGTGTACGTTCCCGGGTGGGGAGGAGTGCGCATCGAGGACGATGTGCGCCTAACGGCCGCCGGTGCGGAGCTTCTGACCGATGGCGAGACACAACTCAGAGAGATAGCGTAGCTTACGTCAATGGCTAGCACGGCTAATTTCCGGAACGGGATGGTCCTCAAGATTGACGGCCAACTGTTCCAGATTGTCTATTTCCAGCATGTGAAACCGGGCAAGGGCGGCGCCTTTGTCCGGAGCAAGATCAAGAACGTCTTGACCGGTGCGGTCATAGAGCGCACGTGGAACGCGGGTGAGCGTGTCGATGAAGTGCGGCTCGAGCGGCGTCCCGTTCAGTACTCGTATCACGACGGGCACCTGTACCACTTCATGGACATGGAGTCGTACGAGGACATCCCGGTCAGCGGTGACGTGATCGGCGAGGATCAGCTCAACTATCTCAAGGAGACGATGGAGTGCAGCGGGCTGCTGCACGACGGCAGGATGCTCTCGATCGAGCTGCCGTTCTTCATCGAGCTCGAGGTGGCCGAGACCGATCCCGGTGTCCGCGGTGACACCGCGCAGGGAGGCACCAAGCCCGCGAAGCTCGAGACCGGCGCCGTCGTACAGGTTCCCCTGTTCGTCGAGCAGGGACAAATGATTCGCGTCGATCGGCGCGAAGACAAGTACCTCGAGCGCGTATGAAAGACCTAAAACTACTCGAGAGGATGCTCGATCTCCTGAACGAGTCCGGTGCGGGAGCAATCGAGGTGCGCAAGAGTCTCTTCGGCACCAAGATTCGGGTATCCAAGAACGCGTTTCCGAACTCCGGTCCGGCGACGTATCACGTATCGGCGAGCGGGAATCCCGCCCCTACCGAAACGCTTCCCGCTTCCCGTATCCCGCTTCCCGAGGCGGGGGGGGAAGGGGGAACGGGGAAGGGGGAAGGGTCGGCTGAGCCCAACCTGACCGACATAAAATCACCGATGGTCGGCACATTCTACGCCCAACCGGAGCCGGGCGCCGAACCGTACGTGACGGTCGGCAACCGCGTGAAGGTCGGACAGACGGTCTGCATCATCGAGGCGATGAAGATCATGAACCCGATTGACGCAGAGGTGGCGGGAGTCGTCAAGGAGATCGTGGTTCAGGACGCGCAGCCCGTCGAATTCGGACAAGTGTTGTTCAGGGTGGATCCAAATGGCTGAGTCTCCGAACGTTCCTCCGTTCAACTTCAAGGCGGCCATCACCGAGATGGTCCAGCACAACGGCTCGGACCTGCATCTCAAGGTGGGGCGGCCGCCGACGATCCGCGTGGCGGGAGAGCTGGCGCAGCTCAATCAGGCGCTGCTCAAGCCCGATGAGCTGAAGTCGCTTGCCGAGCAGATCATGACCCCGCGCCAAGTCAAGGAGTTCGCCGAGCACAAGGAGGCGGACTTCGCGATCGGCGTGCCGGGCGTGGGCCGCTTCCGTACCAACGTGTTCCAGCAGCGCGGCACGCTGGCGTTCGTGTTCCGGGCGATTCCCTACGAGGTGAAGACGGTCCGCGAGCTGAACCTGCCGCCGGTTTTGGAGAAAGTGGCGCTGAAGCCACGCGGCCTGGTGCTCGTGACGGGAGTGACGGGGTCGGGGAAGTCCACCTGCCTGGCGGCGATGATCGGCCACGTGAACCAGTACCGCAAGTGCAACATCATCACGATCGAGGATCCGATCGAGTTCCTGCACCGCGACGGCGAGGCCAACATCTCGCAGCGTGAGGTGGGCAGCGACACCCTCTCGTTCGAGGCGGCCCTGCGGCACGTGCTGCGGCAGGACCCCGACGTGATCCTGATCGGTGAGATTCGTGACCGCGTCACGCTCGACACGGCCATGAAG
>JAUVTI010000209.1 GCA_030601605.1 Gemmatimonadales bacterium | reverse complement strand
TTCCCTTCGGTGTCGAGCACACCGAGTGTCGTGTGGAGGTCCGCGCGAAAGCCGCCCGCCGCAAACACGCCGTAGGCGCGGGTCAGCTCGAGGGGCGTGACCTCGGAAGCGCCCAACGCGAGACTCGGGACGGCGTTGAGCCGGCTCTCTATGCCCAAGCGGTGGGCGGTCTCGACGAGCTCCCCGGGACCTACGGCCATGCCGAGGCGGGCGAACGGCACGTTGAGCGAGCGCTCGAGCGCATCGCGCAGGGTGATCGGACCTCTGAACCGCCCATCGTAGTTGACCGGTTGCCACACGCCCGCCGGTGTCTCGACCGAGAGCGGCTCGTCGCGGAGCACCGATGCCAGGTTGAACGCCGGATCCTCGTGTCTGCGATCTCCCTTGGGCCATGCCAGCGCCGCGAGCGCCACGATCGGCTTGAAGGCGCTCCCCGGCTGCCGCTGTGCATTCACCGCACGGTTGAACTGCGATTGCCCATAGTCGCGGCCGCCCACCATGGCGAGTATCTCACCGGTGCGCGGATTGAGCGCCACGAGGGCGGCCTGAACCGGCGTGCCATCGCCGACGAGCTGCGGGTAGTCCCGCTCCAGCCTCGCCAGGCCTTCCTCGAGCGCCTCCTCGGCTCGCCGCTGCAGTCCCATGTCGAGCGTCGTGAATACCGCGAGTCCGCGCTCGAGCTTGTCGGCGCCGTGGTTCGCGCGCAGCTGCCCGGTCACGTAGTCGAGGAAATAGCGGCCGCGCCGTACGCTCGGCGGCCTCTCACGCAGGTCGAGCGGTTGATCCAGTGCCTCCTCGTATTCCCCACGCGTGACAACGCCGCGCTCGAGCATGGCCCGGAGGACCAGGTCGCGTCGCCGCGTCGCCGCCTGCGGATTCCGGTACGGCGCGTACAGGCTGGGCCCGCGGATGATGCCGGCCAGCAGGGCGGCTTCGTGGAGCTCGAGCCGGCTCACGTCCTTTGCGAAGTAGTGCTGCGCAGCGCGGCCCACCCCGTGGATGGCGAGCCCCCCGTCCTGCCCCAGATAGACCTGGTTCAGGTACGCCTCGAGGATCTGCTCCTTGGTGTAGCGGTCCTCGAGCCATATGGCCATCGCCATTTCGCGCACCTTGCGGACAGTAGAGCGCCGGGAGGAGAGGAACAGGTTCTTCGCAAGCTGCTGCGTTATCGTGCTCGCTCCCTGGACCACACGCCGCGCGCGCAGATTGGCCAGCATCGCTCCCGCGACGCGTCTCAGGTCCAGCCCGTCGTGCTCGAAGAAGTGCCGGTCCTCGATGGAGAGGATCGCGTCAATCAGATCCTCCGGGGCGTCGCGCAACGGGATCGGGATGCGATCCTCCTCTGCGGCGCCGTGGCTGGTGCCCAGTTGCTCGGGCTCGAGTGCCAGGTAGCGAGAGCGGCGGCCAGCTTCGTCGTAGGTATCCGACACGCGCTCGTTCCATCCCAGGCGGACAGTTGCGACCCCGCCGGGATCGAATCGGTCATAGTGTCGAAACGCGCGGCGCCCGATCACCAACTCCCGGGAGCCGATGCGGTACTCCCCGATCTCGACCGAACGCCGGCGCGTGCGGCGATACCCCAGGCGCTGGAGCGTTTGCTCAACCTCGTCCAGGTCGAGCCGCATGCCGGGATAGAACACCACAGGCCGGGCGAAGAACCTGGTCGGCGCCCTGTAGACAGCGCCATCCAGGCGGGCGCGCACTCCCGCCTCCAGCACGATCGCGGCAGCGGAGCCGCCGAAGGTGATGATGATGGCCGCGATGGCCGCCGTCGCCCGGGGCTGGTGGCGAACCCACTGGGGAAGTCTTGGCATGAGCCTCCGCACCAATGATGCCCGGCCCTCGCGAATGGTTGCGCGATGGCCCGGGTCGGGACTGGCCTACTGGGAACTACGAGCGGGCGGGTCGGGGAGTGTCAGCTGGAGCCGGAGCTCCGGATCGGGCGCCGCGCAGCCGCCCACGCCATCAGCAGGGTCGGCGGCAGCATCACGGCTATGATCTCTCCGTTCACCTGGTAGAACTGCGGCAGCACCTGGATTGCGAAGCCCACGACCGCAGTTGCGGCGACCACCAGAGCCAGCCACCGCGCCCAGCGCTGCGCCCACGGCTTTCCGAGAGCTGCGAGGGGCAGCAGGACTGCGAGCGGCAGCGCGAGGGGATTGAAGAAGAACAGATTCTCGTTCTGGTACGCCGCCCAGTGATTGGTGAAGAGCCACACGGCCACCATGAAGACGCCCCCGAGTCCGACCAGCAGCGACCACGCGGTGGCGAGAGCCGTCCCGCACACACGCGCCCACCGGCGGTCGGCCGCGTTCACGGTGAGGGCGTAGAGCATCGCCGCCAGCAGGGCTCCCGCCAGGAAGAACTGCAGCAGCCAGTTGGGTGGCTCGTCCAGCTCCGGCGGCATCGTGCTCGTGTGCAGCGTCTGCTCGGAGATCACCAGCGGAGCCTCGTTGCCGTCGGCGTCCAGGACGGTGACGCCACGGACGGAATGCTGAAGCTGAACCGGAAGGAAGGCCGTCTCCCACGCGGAGACCGGGCGGTCGATCGGGTGGCCGAGGGAGAACAGCGTGCCCGCGTAGGCTCCGAGGTCGGGTGCCAGCAGCCGCCGCGTGTGGAAACGGAACGTCGTCCCCGTCTCGTCGGCTTCCAGGACCTCGCGCAGGCGGCCGCCCAAGACCATGTCTATGGCGTCGCGGATGCGGGTCGAGCAGTTGTCGAGGTAGTAGTCGTAGGGGTAGAAGCGGTTGTCCGGGAGGACGTTCCACGCCAGGAAGTCGCGCAGCTCGATGCGCTGCTCCGGTGTCAGGTTCAGCTCCTGGACCCAGATCGAGCGGTTCACAGCCACGTACGCACGCAGGTGCGATTCGGTCTCGAAAGCCTGGGTCCAGTACAGCATGCGGCCCTGCACGAAGCGCACCAGGAAGTTCTCCTGCCGAAAGCTGAACATCCCGTAGTTGTAGATGCGATCCGTGCCGCTCACAGGGTCGTGGATCCACAGCGCATTGTGTGAGAAGCGCTCCCACACGGCTTCCCCGGGACCCATGGTGACCAGGTACACGGTGAGCTCTGAGCCCGGCGTGCCGGACTCGGCTTCGCCGCGTTGCGCGTGCGCGCCGCTCACTGCGCCGGCGGTGAGGGCGATGGAGAGCAGGGTGAATCGTAGTTGCGACGGGAGCTTCACGAACTCGCTTCTCTCATGTGGAGTGGACGCACGACCGCACGAACGGGTCGCCGCCAAACTCTAGCGGGTGCGCCGGGGGAAGGGAAGGCGGCTGGGTTGCTTGCCAGGTTGAGGTGGCATTGGCTAAAGTATGGAATGGCAATACCTTACGTGAGGAGCGGAAGTCCTGTGCGACATCTCGCGTAATTCCTCAGAGTCCATTCCCCTAGGCGGCAGTCGCGACCGGGAGGTACCCAAGTGAGCGAAACGAATGTTGGACGCATCGGCTG
>JAUVTI010000070.1 GCA_030601605.1 Gemmatimonadales bacterium | reverse complement strand
AAAGCGCCAGCGGCCTCCGGGGGTGCCCAGCCGCCAGAATCCAACTGCCGGTTGGCCGCCCGGACGAAGCTGAACATGGCTCCGAGCGCCTTGGGGGCGTTGAGGTCGTCGTCCATGGCGGCCCGGAACCCGCTCACCAGCTGCGCGGCCTCCTCCGGAGGCTCACCGGCCGGGGAGCCGGCCCCGGCGGCCTCGACCAGCCGGGCGTGGAAGTCGGCCAGGCGCCTTACCCCTTCGGCCGCCCCCTGGAGGGCCTCGTCGGTGAAGTTGAGCTGCTGCCGGTAGTGGGTGGACCAGACCAGCATCCGCACGGTGGCCGCGTCGACCCCCTCTTCCTTTAGATCGCGGGCCGTCAGCGTGTTGCCGAACCGCTTCGACATCTTGGTGCCCCGGATGAACAGGAACTCACCGTGCAGCCAGTAGCGCGCGAACGGCTGCCCGGTGGCCCCCTCCGACTGAGCGCTCTCGTTCTCGTGATGCGGGAAGATCAGATCCACGCCGCCCGCGTGGATGTCCAGCGTCTCCACGCCGAAGCGCTGCCGGATCTCGGTGAGGGACATTGCCGAGCACTCCAGGTGCCATCCCGGCCGTCCCCGGCCGAACGGAGCGTCCCACGCGGCGCCAGCGGCCTCGTCCTCGGGGGCCGCCGCCTTCCAGAGCGCAAAGTCGCGCACATCGTCCTTGTCGTACTCGTCGGACGCCACGCGGGCCCCCGCCTTGAGCTCCCGCTTGTCGAGCTGCGAGAGGCGCCCATAGGTGGGGAACTTCGCCACCGCGTAGTAGACCGACCCATCCTCTCCACGGTAGGCGACACCCCGCTCGAGCAGGCGCTCGACCAGCTCGACCATCGGCTCCACATACTCGGTGGCGCGCGGGTACGCGTGCGCGGGGGTGATCCTCAGGTAGTCCCGGTCCTGGAAGAACGCCTCGGTAAACGGCTCGGTGTGCTCCCGGAGCGACACGCCGTGCTCGGCCGCCGCCTTGATGGTGCGGTCATCCACGTCCGTCAGGTTCATGATCAGGAACACGTCGTAGCCGCTGTACTCCAGGTAGCGGCGCAGCAGGTCGCCAAAAAGGAAGGTCCTGAAGTTCCCGATGTGGGCGTAGTTGTAGACGGTGGGGCCGCACATGTACATCGTGACGCGGGGCGGAGCCAGCGGCTCGAACGGCTCGATTCGCCGCGTCAGCGTGTTGTAGAGACTCAGGGTCATCAGGGTCAGCCCGCCGCGATTCCGCGCTCCCTAACTCGATGGATTGCAACGACTTTGGCCGAGGTAAGCTAGGGCGCGCCAGGTAAGGCGTCAACGGCCGAGCATCGGGGTGCGGGCTCAGCCAGCCCCGAGCACCAACGGCAGCACGAGGGGTCCAAGCATCCAGGTCAGTAGCCCGCCCGCCGCGACGCATGCTGCGGGCAGCGCTGCGTGCCAGAGCTGCCAGCGGCCTCCATCCAGCTGCCGCATTCCCAGGCTCCACAGCACCAGGCACCAGAGCACGATCAGATCGACGCGCCGACTCAACACCTCGAGCCATCCGGGTGCAGATCCCTCGCCCCTCCACAGCAGCAACGGGCCCGTGACGAAGCGGTGCGGTGCCGTCACCGCATCGCCCGCCACCGGGTCTGCGATGGCCGCCACGTACGTAATCGCGAGCTCCCCCACCCGCTGCACCACCAGCGGAGCGAGCCCCAGCAACACGATCGCCCAGATGGCCGGCCGCCGCTCCCGGGCCAGCATGAGCACGGGCTCCGCCGCCAGAGCGAGGAACAGCGCGGCGATGATGAGGGTGGGTGAGGCAACGAGCCGGTCGGCCACTATGAGCCGCAGGACGCCGCCTCGCAGCAGCTCCGTCTGCGCGTCCAGCAGAGGATCGCCCGTGGCGCCCATCGTACTGTCGAGCAGCGCGAGCTGGCGCGGCAGAGTGGCGAGGCCCAGCGCCACGAGCGTGGACGCGAGGCCCCCGAGAAGCGCCCACGGGCTGGGGCGCTCAGCAACGCCTCGCATCGCCCCGGGAGGGTCCACCAGCACCGCCGCGAGCGGGCGCGCCACCTCCTCGAGGAGCCTCACGCCGGCTCCCCGTGCAGGGCAGCGGCCTCGAGCAGGATGTCCTCCAGCGCCCGGTAGCGCACGCGCGACGCGGCCACCGCGATGCGCTCCTCCCTGCAAGCGGCCAGTACCTCCTCGACCGTGCGCCCTCCGGTGAGCCGCACCGCCACACCCTGGCCGGTTCGGACCGTCCCGGGGAAGCGAAGCAGGAGACGCTCGGCCTGCCTCAGCGCCGAGCCCGCCAGCGTGAGCTCCGCGACCCGCTCGTTGACCAACCGGGCGGTCGAGACGTCGGCGACCAGGCGGCCGCCCCACAGCACCAGGACCCGCGTGGCGAGCCGCTCCAGCGCCGCGAGGTCGTGGGACGCGATGATCACCGCGCGACGGGAGCTGGCGAGCCGCGCGATCTGCCCCCGCAGCCGCCGCTGCACCAACGGGTCCACACCACTCAACACCTCGTCGAGAGCCAGCACCGCTCCCCGGGCCAGCGCAGCCGCGGCGAGCCCGAGGCGCTGCGTCATCCCGCGGGAGTAGGTGCCGATCCGCTTGCCCACGAAGGACTCGAGCTCCGCGATCCCGATTGCCCAGGCGACGAGCCGCGCCCGCCGCTCGGCAGAGCGGGCCCTGTGGCTGGCCAGGTACGTGAGCCACTCGGTCCCGGTGAGATCCGGCGGGAGGACCGGCGGGTCGGGCGCGAAGCCCACGGCCCTTCTCGCGGCGCGCGTACCCGACCGGTGGCCAGCCACCCACAGCTCGCCGGCGGTGAGCGGAAGCTCCCCGGCTATCAGACTGAGGAGCGTGGTCTTCCCTGCTCCGTTGGGCCCCACCACGCCGATTATCTCACCCGCCTCGGCAGTGAACGAGCAGCGCTCCAGCGCCGCTCTGCGGCGCCGGCCCACCCCGTACACCTTGGTCGCCGCCCTGCACGCCACCAGCGTCACGCCACCTCCTCGGGCGTGCTGCGCCTCCCCGTCGAGCCGACCGCCCAGGCCGCCAGGGCGAACGCCACGGGTACCCAGGCGGCGAGCACGATCAGGTCGTCGGTCGCCCCCTCCCGGTACCAGCGCTCGGCCCGCCACGCCAGCGGCAGTGTGTTCCAGAGCAGGACCGCCGGCCGCTGTACGTAGCCCCACCCGGCCAGGAGCGTGTGCACGTCGGACGGGCCGATGCCCCCGAGCCACGCGCCGACGAGACCGAGGGAGCCGGCCGCCGTCGCGCCCAGCAACGGGGCCAGGGCGAGCGCCAATCCGCCGAGCGCCGCCGCGTACAGCAGAGCGATTCCTGCCAGGCGCAGCGCTCCCGCCGCGTCGCCTCCGGGCGCGCCGGCGATCACGGTCCCCAGGGCGAGGAAGGGAACGAGCAGGATCAGCCCGCCAAGGAGCCGCCCGCCCGGAGCAAGCCACCACGGTCCCGCCACCCGCCGCGCCGACGTGAGCGCCGCCCCGGGGGCCAGGAGCCGGGCCCCCGCCACCGCGACGAGGGAGCCACAGATCAGGAACAGCCAATGGGGAGTCGGCGCGACACCCGCCCCCGGACCGAGCATTCCCAGCAAGAGGACGATCCCAGCCAACATCGAAACCAGCCGCACCGACCTGTGCCGCACGACCAGCAGAGTGCCCAGGAACACCTCGGCTCCCAGAGCGACCCCGGCGACTTTGCGGCGCCGAAGCCGGCGGGGAGCCTGCGGCTCCCCGCCTCCGCCCGTTCGGCACTCGGGTTTTGGGTTGGGTCGATCCTCGGGAGGTGTCACCCCCCGAAAAGCTTGCACATCCCTGTGCGGATCATGTAACAGTACCCGCGAATGGCGATCAGCTCCGGTGAATGGTTGGGAAAGGCTTCGTCGCACGTCTCAATCGCATTCAGCATGCACTTCGTCAGCTTCTCGGCCGCATCGGCCGGCTGGGGGTTCGGCAGCAGGCCAATCGAGCCCGCCGCAATTCCAGCCAAGATCAGTCGTTTCATGGCTCCTCCTCCACGCGTGCGTGGGGTTGGAGGCCGATCAGGCGGGCGCCTGGTTCAGCGCGAGGGGTAGGGTAGTGCCTGGTGGTGCTTCCAGCGCGGCCGTTTTGCCGCATCACAGGGGCGTTTCAACGCCGGAGGGGAGCGGCTGGCAAGGAACAGGGGCAGATGACTCTCGGCCACCCGCCCCTGAAATCGAATCCCCTGCCCGTGGGCGCGCCTAAGGCTTGCCTTCGGTAACCGTGAAGACCTTTCTCTCCCCGGTCGTCTGCACCAGTACGGCGCTGGGGATCTCATCCGCCCCGTGCTCGCCGTACACCTGTCCAAACAGGACGTGGCGGATTATCACCAGCACCGCGGCCAGAGTGGGGACGGCGACGATCAGCCCCAGCACACCGAGCACGGTCGCCATGATGAGGACGCTCATGATCGTGAGTACCGGAGGAAGGCTCACCCGCTCCTCGAAGATCAGCGGCGCCACGACGTTGGCCTCGACGATGTGCACCGCGACACCGAGTCCCGCGACGGCCAGTGCATGCGCCCAACCACCGATCGTGAGCACGAGCAGAGCCGGCAGGATGGTGGACACGAGGGTGCCGAAGAACGGCACGATCGCGACGGCGCCGGTGAACACCCCGAAAGCGAGGGCGTATGGCACCCGCAGGAGCCACAGACCGATCGCCGTCAGCACTCCGAGCACCAGCATCGCGAAGAGCTGCGCCCAGATCCAGGTGCGCATCGTCTCGCCGAGGTCGGTCAGCGTCGCGCGGGCGATCTTGCGCTGAGCCGGCGGCGCGAGCTGGATCACTCCCTTGCGGTACTCACCCGGGTTGCGGGCGAGGTAGATGGCCATGGCCACCACGCTCACCAGCTCGATGGCCACCTTGCCACCCGCGGTGATGTAGGGCAGCACTGAGCCGCGCACGAAAGCCGTGGCGTCGTCGATCAAGGTCTGCACCGCCCCACCTCCCTCGGCGCCCAGCACGGTGCCCTCGAACACCGGGTAGCGCTCGGCCCAGCTCGCCATGATGCCCTCGAGCTCCTGGGCGTAGCGCGGCAGCGCCCCGATGAACTCCTGGACCTGCGATACGAGCGGAGGGAGGATCAGCGCCCCGACCCCCGTGACCGCCGCGAGAGTCAGGATGATTGCCAGGGTGAGCGCCAGCGGCCGGATCAGGCCGAACCGGCGCACCAGGATGTCTGTGACCGCAGAGAGATAGACCGCCAGGAGGGCGGCTATGAAGAGGAGGACGATGATCTCGGAAACGCGTCCGAGGAACAGCAGGAGGAGCGCGACGACGAAGAGACCGACCAGCGTCGCCGCGAGCTTCTGCCACCCGTCCGAGCTCATCACCCCTCAGGCTTGTTCGGCTCGTCGTCCTCCACCAGCTCAGCCTCGGCGACGTCGTCGTCGCCGTCGGTGAGCTGCCGCCGCTCGGCGCCTTCGCCGGGGGGCAGCACACCCATCTTGCGCTTGAGGTCCTCCAGCTGGTTGTCGGTGCTCCCGTGGTACTCCAGCGCTTGGAACTGCCGTTGCAGGGTGTCGCCCTCCAGCTCGCCCGCCAGCTCCGTGGCCGCCAGCGCCTGGCGCTCCATGTCCTCGATCTTCTCTTCCATGCGCCGGAAGCTCTCGAACGCGCTCTTGTCCGACATCGCGGACATCGTCTCCTGAATCCGGCCCTGCGCCTCGACGCGCCGCTGGCGCGCGACCAGGAGGTTCTTCTTGCGCTTGGCCTCTTCGATCTTGTCGTTGAGCTCCCGCAGGGACACTTTGAGCGACTCGACGTCGGCCTTGTGCTTCACCCACGTCTCGTGCAGTTGCTGCGCGTGCTGCAGGTGCTCGTTGTGCCGGAGGAGGGCCTGCTTGGCGAGATCGTCGCGGCCCTCCTGCACCGCGAGCATGGCGCGCCGCTCCCAGTCCTCGGCAGCCTTCTTCTCCTTCTCGACCTGCGCCTGGAGCTTCTTCTCGTCGGCGATCGCGGCCGCTACGTCCTGCTTGGTCTTGGCCAACTGCCCCCGCATCTCGACGAGCAGCTGATCCAGTACCTTCTCCGGATTCTCAGCCCGCCCAATGAGGGCGTTGATGTTGGCCTTGATGACGGTCATCATGCGCTGGAACATGCCCATGTCGTTCTCACCCCTCCCGGTATGGCGCCGGGACCACCGGACGTGATCCGCGCGCACTCCAGGTAAAATCTACCATTCCGGCCTCCGGCGCCACTTGGCCCGGCCCGCCCGCTACTGCTCGATCCCCCCGGCCTCGGGCAGCCGCCCCGTCTCCCGCTGCTTGACCAGGAGGCGCTCGGCAAAGTCGAGCCGCTCCTGCACGTCGGTGAGCTCCTGCCGCATGGCGTCGAGCTCGTCCAAGAGGGCCATCTGGGACTCCTGGATCTTCTCCATCGCTCCGTCCGGGAGCATCTGCCGCCCGCCCCGAATGCGGTCCCCGATCGCCTTTCCAACCGGCGAGATCGAGATCAGGAACGCCGTTCCGCCGCCGAACAGCAGAACGACCGCGGCCAACCCAATCAGGTCCTCCACCTATCCCCCTCCGCCGCGCGGCAACTGCGGCTCCTTGTGCCGCGCCAGCACCCGCTCGGTGAAGTCGACCCGCTCCTCCAACTCAGCTAGACGGTATGCCATGTCCTCCATCCCTCCCACTTGGGTCCGGAGCCGCTCCACCTCGCCCTGCAGCTCCTTGACCTCCCCGTCCGACGCCCTCGGGCCGAGCCTCCGCTCCACGACCTTCACGATGACGCGCACTATCGGCAGTCCCAGGATGATCCCAGTCGCCATCCCGGCCAGGGGGATGATCAGATTCTCGATGAACATCGGATCCACGACCTATCCTCCGGACCCGAGACGGTTCTGGTCGCGCTGCTGCGTCAGCACACGCTCCGTAAAGTCCATCCGCTCCTCGAGCTCCTGGATGCTGTCGCCCAGATCATCGAGCCGGGCGCCGAACGCCTCCAGCGCGACCGGGGCGGACCCGCCCTGAGCTGCCAGCTCGCGCTCGTGCTTGCGCTCGATCCAGTGGTTGACCGTACGATACAGCCCGAGCAGGAAGAAGGCGCCCATCCCCATGCCCAGCAGGGGCAGCACTATGGTATTGAAGTAGAACCACGGCGGCATCGGTCACTCCCCAGGCGGCAGCTTGCCAGCGTCCTTGTGCCGCGCCAGCACGCGCTCGGTGAAGTCGAGCCTCTCCTCCACCTCACCCAGGCGCCAGCGCAGGTCATCTACCTCGGCGCGCAGGGCCTCCGTCTCGGCGGCGTCGCCCGGCGACATCTGGCGGTCGCCCTTCGCCATCCGCTCGGCGAGCGCCTTGCCGAACGGGCCCCGGAAGATCAGAACCGCGCCGATCGTCAGGAACATGGTGATCGGAACCAGGAAGGGTGCAATCTCGCCCATTCAGTTCCCCCCGCCCAGCTGCCCCCGCTCCCGCTCCGTTGCGAGGACGCGCTCGGTGAAATCCAAACGCTCGTTGAGGTCGGACACGTCTCCGGCCAGTCGGCTGATGGCGTGGCGCAGCTCCTCGGCTTCGCCCGGCCCGACGGCCTCCCTGGGCCGCGTCCACTTCACGACCAGAGCCCGTGTGAACTGCAGCACGATGGCGACGCCGCCCCCGGTGACGGTGATGATGGCGACTGCAATACCGACCTCTATAGGGTCCATCTGGGCTCCAGCCGGTTCCGTCCACCGTACGGCCGACGTTTCAAAAAGTGTCACCTCTGGCGCGAATGTAAAGCCGCCCCGCCGGGAGGGTTAGGCCTACTGGGCCAGCAGCGCTTCCAGGAACTGCCCGGTGTATGATCCCGCCGCTCGGGCAACCTCCTCCGGCGGCCCCGCCGCCACCACCATCCCCCCGGCGTCACCCCCCTCCGGGCCCAGGTCTATCACCCAGTCGGCGGTCTTCACAACCTCCAGGTTGTGCTCGATCACCACGACGGTGTTGCCCTTCTGGACCAGCCGGTGCAGCACCTCCAACAGGAGGCGCACGTCCTCGAAGTGAAGCCCCGTGGTCGGCTCGTCCAGGATGTAGAGCGTGCGGCCCGTATCCCGCTTGCAGAGCTCGGTGGCCAGCTTCACCCGCTGCGCCTCGCCCCCCGAGAGAGTCGTGGCGCTCTGCCCCAGGTGGATGTAGCCCAGCCCCACGTCGTTGAGCAGCTCGAGCCTGCCGCGGATGCGCGGCTGCTGCTCGAAGAACTCGAGGGCGTCGGCCACCGTCATGTCGAGCACGTCGGCAATGGAGCGGCCGCGGTAGCGCACCTCCAGCGTCTCGCGGTTGTAGCGCCGCCCCTTGCAGACGTCGCACGGCACGTAGACGTCGGGCAGGAAGTGCATCTCGATCTTGACCAGCCCGTCTCCCCGGCACGACTCGCAGCGCCCCTCCTTCACGTTGAACGAGAACCGGCCCGGGCCGTATCCGCGCAGCCTGGACTCGGGCAGCTTGGCGTAGAGCTCCCGAATCGGGGTGAACAGCCCCGTGTACGTCGCGGGGTTGGAGCGCGGAGTGCGGCCGATGGGGCTCTGGTCGATGTCCAGCACCTTGTCGATGTGATGGACTCCCTCGATCCGCTCGTGGTGCCCCGGAACCACCTTGGCCCGATAGAGGTGCCGTGCCAGAGCCCGGTACAGGATATCCGTGACCAGCGTGGACTTGCCAGACCCGGAGACACCGGTCACCGCCACGAACAACCCGAGTGGCACCACGACGTCGACGTCCTTGAGGTTGTGCTGGCGCGCGCGCACCACCCGCAGCACGTGGTCCTCGCGCGGCGGCCGCCGCGAGGAAGGCACCGGGATGCGCAGCTCGCCGCGCAGGTAGCGTCCCGTGAGCGATGTCTCGTGGCCCACCACGTCGTCCACCGATCCCTCGGCGATGACCAGCCCGCCTTCGCGCCCCGCTCGAGGACCGAGGTCGATGACGCGGTCGGCCGCCCGGATCGTGTCGGCGCCGCGCTCCACCACCAGAATCGTACTCCCCAGGTCCCGCAGGCCCCGGAGCGTGCCCAACAGGCGCGAGTTGTCGCGGGGGTGAAGTCCCACGGAGGGCTCATCCAGCACGTAGAGCACACCGACCAGGCGGCTCCCGATCTGGGTGGCGAGCCGTATGCGCT
>JAUVTI010000185.1 GCA_030601605.1 Gemmatimonadales bacterium | reverse complement strand
CTGGCAGTTCATTCCGAACCGGCTCGTGGAGCCGGTCGATATTCTTGTAGACGGGCGGATCGTACAGACCCTTCAGCCCGGGCAGCAAGACTCGATGCTCCTGCCGAAGGGCAGGCCGATCGAGGTGTCGTGGCAGCTGATCCGCCCATGGCAGGGCGGCCAGCAAGTGGGTGAGGAGTTCCTGGCGGTGCTGTCGAGCGGCACGCGGCGGGGCGAGGACACGCGTTCCGTGATCACCGGCGTCACTCCCGATCGAGCCATGTTCGCCCCGCGGTTCCCGAACCACACGAGCCGTGAGCTCGTAGCGCTGATCAACCCCGGTACGCCCGTTGAACTGCGGTGCAACTGTGTCATCCCGCCGCACAGCCGAGACGTGCACATCGGGTATTACCCGCTGCTCGAGAACTCCGCGATTCGCTTCTTTGACGCTCGGCGGGCCTATAGCGGGCGGTACCAGGAGATCAGCGACATCGCCGCGCGCGTGGATACGCTCTCGGGTTCGGTCAGCCTGGCGATAGAGCGCTAGCTGCGACCGGAGCTTGGCGTGTCGGCGCACGGCCTGGTAGCCTACCCCTTCGGCCGCATCAACTCCTGAAACGGCGGGAGGCCATGCAGCGACTCGAGGTCCATGTCGCGGTGTAGCCAGATGCCGTAGCCGAGGCCCTCGCCGAACCCCTTTTGCAGGAGGGTCACTGCCTCCTCCTGCCGACCGAGGATCGCTGCGATCCTCGCCCGCCGGAGCGTGTTCGTCCCGCGCAGACGCGGCAGCCGCAGTGCCGCCAGCTCGCTCGCGAACCATCGTGCCCGCTCGG
The DNA here is from genome assembly GCA_030601605.1 of Gemmatimonadales bacterium. Taxonomy (GTDB): domain Bacteria; phylum Gemmatimonadota; class Gemmatimonadetes; order Gemmatimonadales; family GWC2-71-9; genus WVYX01. Next base: position 3,276 of record JAUVTI010000185.1, on the reverse strand, counting down.
CATCACCGCGGCGCGCCGCAATCGCCCCCTGGTAGCCCAGGGCATCCAAGATCTCGGCCGAGTCCGCCGCGAGCGCGGCGAAGACGCCGCCTGCTTCGTCCCAGTCTCCGCACAGGTAGAGGAGTTGCCCGAGCAGCTCGCGTCCCGCAATCGTCGCTTTGAACTCCTCCGGCTGCTCATCGTGCCACACCAGGGCCCGCTGCGCGATCTCGAGGGCCGCCGCGTGGTGACCGTGGGCCCGCGCTTCCCGAGCGAGGTCCATAAGTGCTTCCCCGGGCGTCTGCACCGGCTGCGGGGCGGCCACGACGATCTCACCCACCAGTGCCGTCAGCTCCTCCAGGCGACCGAGTGCCGCGAGCGCACGCCCCTCGTATGTCATCGCATAGAGGGTCCCGGAGACCCACTCGCGCGCTTCCTGCGCCACCCCGAGCTCCCGCTCGTGGTGGCCGAGCACGTGGAGAATCTCCGTGTGGAGCCGCCAGACCTGGTACCACCGTCTCCCGACCTGCAGGTGGGAGCTGAGGTCCTCGAGATTCTGCAATGCCTCGTGCGGTCGGTTCGCCGCCAGCAGCGAACCGACGAACGCATAACGCAGCGTCCCATACGGCACCAGCGCCACGCCAGCGCGAGCCGCTGCGAGCGCGGCGGCTCTGTCCCCACGGATACTGGCGGTCACGTAGTCCAGCCGGTAGCGGTCGTAGGGCGCGAGCTCATCCTGTCTCGCCAGCAGCAGACCGATCAGCGAGTCCCGCCGCACGGACTCCCCCACGTTCCCGTGCGCCCCCGCAGCGAGCATCAGGCTCCGCAGGTAGGTGGTGTCCAGCGCGTACGCGCGCTCGAACCACCGGGCGGCCGCGCTGTACTCCGAACGCGCCCACTCCTCCATCCCGCGCCCATAGGCCTGGGAGGCTTCGTAGGTCGGCGGCTGGGCCGTCGGCGGCAGCTCCCATCCTATCAGCGGGCTCAGGCGGGTCGCCAGCGCTCCCATCACCTGGATGCGGACCGAGTCGATCGCCCTGCGGGGGTCGTCCGCGGAGCCCCACACCGGGTCGACCGTGGCGAACGGTGTGCCCGACGCGAGGTCCACCACCTCTGAGTGGAACTCGATGTCGTCTTCGCGCCGGTAGTACGAACCCGTCACCACGATCCCGGACCCCGTGAGCTCCGCCACTCGGTCGAGCGCGAGCACACCCTCGGCGTCCCGAGCCCGGGCGACCGCCTGGAGCACCATGAAGTTGGGTACCACCTGCACTTCCCCCGTCCGCGACAGCCCCTCCGTTATCCATTCGGCCACCATCTGTCCCAGCGGATCCAGCGCCTCATCGCCGGTCCGGTTGTCATACGGCAGGACCATCACCTGATTGGCCACTGCCGCTCCGACGCTCGATCCGCCGGACACCGGAGGACCCCAGACGACCACAGCCCCGGCGATCGCCACGACGGCCACCACCACGCCGATCAAGAGCGGACGTCGCTTTCCTGGTTGCGCGCGCCCGGTGAGGTCGCGTCCCCCGAGCGCGTTCAGCTCTTCGGCGAGTTGGGTCGCGGTACGCTGGCGGTCGGCCGGTACGAGTGCCAGCGCGCGGCGGATGGTTCGGTCCAACTCCGGCGGCACGGTGCTGCGGATCGCCCGGGTACTGGGCGGCGACTCGGTGGACTTGCGGGCGAGGATCGCCGCAACGGTGGGTCCCGTGATCGGCGGCTCACCCGTCAGCATCTCATGGAGCACGCACCCAAGAGCGTAGACGTCGCTTCGTCCATCGAGCTCCCGATCTCCGGCGGCCTGCTCCGGGCTGAGGTACGCGGGCGTACCCACAACGAGCCCAGTCTCCGTGAGGCGCTCGTCCCCGGCCGCCGAAATCGCGCGCGCCACACCGAAGTCCATCACCGTGGCGTGCCCCGACTCGAGCAGGATGTTCTCCGGCTTGATGTCGCGGTGCACGACACCGTGACTGTGGGCGTAGCCCAGCGCATCGGCCACCTCCAAGGCGATCTTCACCGCGTCCTCGATCGGGAGCTGCCGCTCGCGGCGGAGCCGGTCCCGCAACGACTCCCCCTCCACGAAGGGCATCACGTAGTAGAGGAAGCCATCCGACTCACCCGAGTCATGGAGCGGAAGGACGTGGGGGTGATTCAGGTTGGCGGTGACTTTGATCTCGTTGAGAAACCGCTCGGCACCGAGTACGGCGGCGAGCTCCGGCCGCAAGACCTTGACGGCCACCTTGCGAGCGTGCTTACGGTCCTCGGCCAGATACACCGTGGCCATCCCGCCGCTACCGATCTCGCGCTCGATGGCGTAGCGGCCGGCTAGGGCAGTCTTGAGGCGATCCCGTAGGTTTTCCACCGCGCCCGATCTCCCGTGTGGTACAGCGCTACAGTACGGCGCGATGCGGTGTGCGGCCAGAGCAGAGACGCGAGGGGTTTACTCGTGCTTGGGTTCGGAACTGCGGTCTTCTGATCCAGAGCGGCCCCAGGGGCCTCAAACCCGGCGACTTGTCACCTCAAACGCGAGTGCGCCCACTCCTCGCGCCGCCACGGCAAGGGAGGAGTGACCAGCGTCACATTGACGCGCGCCGGCAGGGCAAATCTTGTTCTCCTCCAACCCTTCACACGCCGGAGCAGGCGTCAGCGGGGCCTCTCGTGCCAGTACCAGCCATCGCCATTCATGAATCGGGTAAGCCCTCTGACATCGCGCGAGCCGTTGACGGCAACTTCAAAGACTCCGCCCTCTACGACCGGGTCGTCACCCTGGCCTTCGACTGGGACGGCGTGGCTCCCGAGTCGAGCCACAAGGGAGTCAGGCACCTGTACTGGTTCCTCAAGCGGCAAGCCGCCACTATCGGTGCGGCGTCCCGCGTGGGGTTGGACTCCGGGCTCCACCCCCTCGAAAGGTCCGTGGGCGCCTTGCAGGTCCGGGTGCATCGGCTGCTCCAGGGGGTACTGTCGGCCCTGTTGGCGATGCTGTTCGCCACGCTGGTGGCCAAGCTCGTGGTGCTGGCGCCGGCGGCGTGGCTCGGTCTCCCTACGGTCACGCTCTCCCCCATGCGGTGGCTTGCCACCGCCGTGAGCTGGGCGCAGGTCGCGCTTGGCGCCGGCATCACTCTATTGATCGCACTCGCCGGGTTGCGCCTGCTGCTCACCATGTCCCCGCGGCCGGCCGTCGTCACGTTGCGCAGCATCGTCCTCCTGTTGCTGCAGCCGGTGCTGGTCATCACGCTCGGCGCTTTGGCGGCAGAGTGGTGGCTGCTGCTGGCAGTCTTCGCCCTCCCCGCGGTC
>JAUVTI010000053.1 GCA_030601605.1 Gemmatimonadales bacterium | reverse complement strand
TCAGTACATGATCGGCAACACCGATTGGGCCGTGATCAGGCCGCGGCGGGGAGAGGAGTGGTGCTGCCACAACAGCATGCCGGTGGGCAGCTTCGTGGGTCCCGTGCTCCCGCTGCCCTTCGACTTCGATTGGTCCGGTCTGGTGGACGCGCCGTACGCACTTCCCAACGAGCGGCTCGGCATCCGCTCGGTGCGTGAGCGCAGGTTCTGGGGCATTTGCCGGCCCCGCGAGGAGCTGGAAGCGGCGTTCCCCATCTTCAACGAGCAACGCGAAGTCATTTACGATCTGTTTCGCAACCAGCAGGACCTGGATCCGCGTTATCTAGAGGAGACCGTCGAGTACTTCGATGAGTTCTACGACGTCATCAACGATCCGGATGAGGTCACTCGAGAGATGATGCGGAAGTGCCGCTCATGAGCCTGGTCCCACGTCCGGCGCGGGTGGTTCTGGTTCTGGCGCTGCTTCCCCTCGGCGCGGCGGGAGGGCAGCAGCCGGCGCCGGCCCATCCGCTCTTCGCGTCCGACGACGTGATCTCCTTGACCGTAGAGCTGCCGCTTCGCCTGCTGCGCGGCGACCGCGGGCAGGACAGCCCGGAGCGCCCGGCCGTGGCTGTCTTCCCGGGTCCCGACGGGCAGCTGATGAGGGTGGACGTGCAGGTTCGCACGCGCGGGCGGTACCGGCTCCAGCGCCAGATATGTGACTTTCCGCCGCTTCGTCTGAACTTCCGTCGCAGTGAAGTGCGGAACACCGTGTTCGACGGGCAGGACAAGCTGAAGCTCGTCACCCACTGCCGGGATGGGGACCTGGCGTACCAGCAATACGTGCTGCAGGAGTACCTGGCATACCGCCTCTACAACATCCTCACCGACGCGAGTTTCCGGGTGCGGCTCGCGTGGGTCACCTACGTGGACAGTGAAGGCCGCAGGGATCCCCGGTCACGCTATGCGTTCTTCATCGAGGGCGCCGATGACATGGCCACCCGCAGCGGCTGGGACGTGCTCGAGGTCCGCGCCGTCCACCCATACGACCTGCGGGCGAGCCAGCTCCGGGTGCTGGAGGTGTTCCACTATATGATCGGGAACACCGATTGGTCGGTGGTGGCGCCCGAGCGAGGCAAGGACTACTGCTGCCACAACGCGCGGGTGATCGGAAACATGCAGGGCGTGGCGTTGCCGGTGCCGTACGATTTCGATCTCGCGGGGGTGGTCGATGCCCGCTATGCCCGGCCCGCCCCCGATCTCCCGATTCGTCGTGTGCGCGAGCGACTGTTCCGCGGGTTCTGCTCGCCGCGGGAGGAGCTGGAGGCTGCCTTCGTTCCGTTCCAGCAGCAGCGGCCGGCCATCTACGATCTGTATCGGAGTCAGATTGGACTGGACTCGGCGCAGCTTCGGATCACGACCGAGTACTTCGACCAGTTCTACGAGGTGATCGGCGACTCCGCCAGGGTGACGGCCGGGTTCATGGAGAAGTGCCTCCCGCTCTGATGAAAGGAGGGCGGCCCCCGCGCAGTGGGAGCCGCCCTCCGTGCGTCGCCGTCTGCGCGCCCCTCAGTTGCGGCCCGCCGCCACCTCCAGGCCGTCCCTGTTGCTGATCGTGATCGTGCGGCGGGACACCTCGACCATCCCCTGATCGCCTGAGCCGCGGCCGGCCCGGGCCGCCTTGCGGCGGTTCGGAATGCTCGCGGTCTGACGGGTCACGGCGACGAGTCCCTGGCCCATGAGGTCGCCCATTGCGCGCGACACGGTCTCCCGGCTGGAGCCCACCATCTGCGCGATCAAGTGGTGCGTGAGCTGCTGGGAGATGTGGACGCCGTCGTTCTGGTCGGCCATGTCCAGCAGCAGCCCCGCCACGCGGGCGGGCACGTCCTGCAGCACCAGGCTCGAGATCTTGTTGTCGGCCTGGCGCAGCCGCTTGCAGAAGGCGCGCAGCAGGCCGAACGCCACCATCGGCATCTCCTCGAGGCAGCGCTGGAAGTCCTCCCGGTGCAGGACCAACATCTCGGAGTCCTCCATCGCGATGACGTTGGCCGAGAGCGGCTGGTCGTCGATCAGCGACATCTCCCCGAAGAAGTCGCCCTTGCTCCGCGTGGAGAGAATGACCTCGCGGCCATCCTCCGCGGTGAGCACGATCTTGACCTGCCCGATCAGCACCACGTAGAGGGCCTCCCCTGGGCGATCCTCGAACGCGATGATGCTGTTCTTGGTGAAGGATCTCGTGTGCGCGGCCTGCGCGATCCGCTGGAGGTCGCCCTCACGCACCTGTGAGAACAGGGGTACGTCCCTGAGGGCATCGGCGACTTGAGCAGTCTCGGTCATTTCAGGCTCGGCTGGATTCGGCACTAGGTTAAGGCGGGCCGCCCGGCCCGTCAATCGTTTTCGGACTTGTCGACCTTCTCCACCACGATCGTGAAGTTCGCTGCCAGGGCGGCAATGGCGCCGACGGCGGCCCAGATGGGAGCGAACGCCGCCCCGACCAGGCCCCACGTGAGGGGGATCTCGATCAGCGTCTGCCCCTGGTCGTTTCGGATCATGATGCGGCGAATGTTGCCCTGGCGGATGAGCTCCTTGATCTTGGCGAGGAGGCCCTCACCGGCGACCTGGTACTCCTCCGTCTGGGTATCTTCCCGGTCCGTCATGCGCGCCCCCTGCGTTCTCCCCGGAATCTCGACATCCTGCGCCCCCAGTACAATAATGTACCCAGCGCCAACATGGGGAGTGTCGGGATGGGCGAGATCAAGATCAAGCTGACGGGCTGGAAGGCTGTCCTGGTACTCGTCGCCGTGGCGGGCTTCCTGGGGTACCGGTACTACGCTCTGCATACTACGGTAGCCACCGAGGCGGCCGCCGAGCTGCGCTTCTGGCTGGCGGCCGAATACATGGCCGCGGGGCTGCCCGCGCTGGAGCAGGCCGTGGAGAGCGGGGACGCCGTGGCCGCCGAGATACAGGCCCAGGAGATCCTGGCGCGGGAGCGGATCGAGTTCACCGAACTCTCCGCTCGGGGAAGCCCCGAGGACGTCGTCGTCCGGGCCGAGATTCTGGTTGACGGGCGGGCCCCGCCGGTCGGCAAGGCGGTGCGGTATTTCCGGATGGAGCACTCGATGGTGACGGGCTGGCGCATGCAGCGCGAGGTGCACGCGATCTCCTACTACCTCAAGTTCATCTAGCAGACGGGCCCTCGGGCCCGTTCTCACTTGCAGGGCAGGAATCGGACGGTGGTCTCCATCTCCTCCAGCACCTGCTCGAGAGCGGACACTGTGTCGTCGACGTCCCGTTCGGTCGTCTCTGCGGAGAGGGAAAACCGCACGGAGCAGTGCACGTCCTCGGCACCGCGGCCCATGGCAAGCAGCACGTGAGTCGGCTCCGGCGAGCCCGACTTGCAGGCCGATCCCGATGAGAGCGAGATGCCGTGCTGATCGAGGGCTACGACCACCGACTCTCCCCGCAGTCCTGGCAGCGTCAGATTGAGGGTATTGGGGAGACGCCGCTCCGGCTCGCCGTTCAGCGTCGCGCCGGGGATCAGTTCCCGAATTCCCGACTCCAGCCGGTCACGCAGCCGCCGCAACTGTTCGGTGTCCTGCGCCGCCCGTAGTGCCAACTCGGCCGCCTTGCCCATGCCCACGATGGCCGGCACGTTTTCCGTCCCCGCGCGCAGTCCGCCTTCCTGCTTGCCGCCGTGAATCAGCGGGTCCAGTTCGACGCCCCGTCTCACGTACAGCACTCCGACTCCCTTGGGCCCGTGGAACTTGTGGCCGGACAGGGTGAGCAGGTCAACGCCGAGGCTCTCGACGTCGATCGGGATCTTCCCGGCCGCCTGCACCGCATCGGTGTGGAATGGCACGCCGTGCTCGTGGGCCACCGCGCACAGGTCGGCGATCGGTTGGATGGTCCCGACCTCGTTGTTCGCCATCATTACGGAGACCAGGATGGTCTCCGGGGCCAGCGCTCCACGCAGCGTCTCCGGGTGCACGAGCCCGTGCTCGTCCACGTCCAGGTAAGTGACGCGGTATCCGGTCCGCTCCAGGAAACGGCAGGTCTCGAGTACCGCCGGATGCTCGATGGTGCTCGTGATGATGTGGTCGCCCTTCTCCCGATTCGCGAACGCCATGCCCTTCAGGGCCTGGTTGTCCGCCTCGGATCCGCCGCCGGTGAACGTGATGCGCCGCGGCCGCGCGTTGATGAGTCGCGCAACCTGGCGGCGCGCGTTCTCCACCCCCTCGCGCGCGTCGCGGCCCACCCCGTGGATGCTCGACGGGTTCCCGTGGGTGGCATCCAGGAAGGGCAGCATGGCCTCGCGCACCGCGTCGGCGACCCGGGTCGTCGCGTTGTTGTCGAGGTAGATGCTCCGTGGCGGTTTCCTGACCGCGGGGGCGCCGAGCGTCACCGCGCCACATGCATCACCGGCGAGAGCCGCCGTGCGCCGCGTGGCCGCGGTGCCGGCCGCCACCTTGACCACGTCGCACAGCAGGGCCTTGTAGACGGGAAAGCCCGACACCTCGTCGTAGTTGCCCAGGTCGGTGAGCTCGTTCACGTTCCACTCCCGCCATGCCTTCGGTCCTACGGGCGTGCCGCCGCCCATGTTGCACTCCACCGCGCCGCGCACGATGTCGTCGGTAACGCGTGCCCTGAACGGCACCGAACCCCGCGGAGTGCGCACCTCGACGAGGTCGCCGGTGCTCACGTCACGCGCCGCCGCGTCCGCTGTGTTGAGCTCCACGGTTGGCTCCGGGTTGTCCTTCGCCAGTCCCTCGATGCCGTGGTGCTGGGACCGGAAGTCGGTGTGCGGCCGCGCGCCGGAGTTGAACACCAGCGGGAATCGGTCCGCCAGGTCCGGACGCGCAATCGGGCCTTCTGTGGGCTCGGTGTACTTGGGGAGCGGCTCGTATCCGTACTCCTCGAGGGTTGCCGACCAGATCTCGAACTTCCCCGTTGGTGTCTCGAACCCCGGCGCGCCATCCGCCCGCAGCCCCCCCTTCTCCCACTTCTTGTACTCCATCATCGACGTCGGGAGCTTCACCCACCCGCCCGCTGCGCGCACGCTCTCCGGCGTGTAGCCCGAGCCCTCCAGCGCGAACCTCACGAGCTCTTCCTCGGTCTGCGGATAGAGGTGTCCGTATCCCAGCCGCCGGGCCAGCTCGGCCATGATGAGATAGTCGTTGCGTGCCTCGCCCACGGGCTCGATGAGCTTCTCACGCAGGCGGAAGATGGGACCGTACACCATGTAGGATTCGATCTCGAACATGGTGGTCGCCGGGAGCACGATGTCGGCCCACGCGGCGTCGGCGGTGAGCTGCCTGTCCACGCACACGAGAAAGTCGAGCTTGCTCAGGGTCTCCCGCCACACCGCCGTTTCGGGCCACGATGTGAGGAGCGACGCGCCGTGGATGATGAGGCCCCGGATGCGGTACGGCTCACCCTCGAGCACCGACTTGACCAGGCCGCTGGCGTGGGACTCGCCGCGGCAGTCCGAGTAAATGGGGAAGGTCTCGCGCGCTACCGCCCGGTCGAGATCGGGGTTCTCCTGGTTGCACGAGCGGTTGATCGGGAAGTGCGAGTCGAGCATCGCGAGACCGATTCCGCCCGGGACATCGAGCTGGCCGGCCAACGCGAACAGGGTGAAGACGGCCCGGATCGCCTGGATGCCGCTATTGGAGTACTCGAGGCCCGTGTACATGACCGGGCAAGCCCCCGCGGCGCTGCAGACGCGGCGTGCCAGGTCGCGGATCGTGTCGGCCGGAACGCCGGTGATCGATTCGGCTACCTCGGGCCGGAAGTGCTGCACGTAGGTAGCCAGCTCAGCGAACCCGTGGCACCACTCTTCGGCGAAGGGCTCGTCGAACAACTCCTCGTCGATCATCACCTCGATCATGCTGAGCGCGAGCGCTCCGTCCGTCCCCGGTCGGATCGGGACCCATTGGGCGCCGGTGCGGGTCGCGGTCTCGGTGCGGCGCGGGTCTATCACGACGATGTCGGCGCCCCGCTTGGCGGCGGCCTCCAGCCGGTGCATGTCCAGGGGTGGGGAGTCCGTGGCGGGGTTGGCGCCCCACACGACGAGCATCTCCGCGTTCTCCATGTCCGTGAACATGTTGACCAGCACCCGTCCCAGCGTCACCGAGGGCGCGATCATCGCGAACGAGACGTAGCAGAGCGCTCCCACGCCCATCGTATTGGGAGAACCGAACGGAAACAGGACGTTCGAGGCCGAGGAAACCGCAACGCCCTTCGGCTGGAACATGTCGCACAGCGAGAGCTCGAACGCGCCGCGACCGGTGTAGATGGACATGGCCTCGGGACCGGATTCCCGCTTGATCGTGTTCAGCCGCTCGACGATGATGTCGTACGCCTCGTCCCAGCCGATGCGCTCGAACTCGTGGGTCCCCTTGGGACCCACGCGCTTCATTGGGTACCGGAGACGATGCTCGGAATGGATGATCTCCGGCGCGTGTGAGCCCCGCCGGCAGATCATTCCCAGAGGATGTCCGGTGTCGGCGCGAATGTCCTCGATCTTCCCGCCGCTCATCCCCACCTCGACCCAGCAGCCGGCCGGGCATATGCCGCAGATGCCCTTCTTCCAATCGAGCTGGTCCGGGTCCATCATGCCGTCCTGTCCCGCTAGGGACTCGCCTCTTCCGCTTCGGCCACGTAGGCGCTGGTGATGACGACCGGCTCGATCGGGAGAGCCTCGAAGCGGCCCACGCGCCGCGCCGGCACCGCCGCTATCGCGTCCACCACGTCCATGCCCTCCACCACGTGTCCGAATACGGCGTAGCCCCAGCCGTCCGAGAACGTGCCGTAGTCCAGCTTCTGGTTGTCCACCAGGTTGATGAAGAACTGGGTGGTGGCGCTGTGCGGGTCGGGGAGGCGGGCCATCGCAACGGTTCCGCGCAGGTTGCTCAGGCCGTTGTCGGCTTCGTTCATGACGTTGCCAGCCGAGCTCGACCGGCCCTGCATCTCGGCGGTGTACTTGCCGGCCTGAATCATGAACCCGGGGCGCACTCTGTGGAACGAGAGCCCGTTGTAGAAGCCGATCTGCACGTGAGCCACGAAGTTGGCCACCGTGACGGGTGCCTTCTCGCGGTCGAGCTGCAATACGATGCGGCCCTTGCTGGTCTCGAGGACGACGGTAGGCGCCGGGTCGGGCGCGTCCGCCTCGCCAGCCGGTTGGGCCGTCTCGCGTTGGCCTCCTCCCCCCTGGCAGGCTGTGAGCAGCGCGGCCAGTGCGCCGCATACGATCGAACAGTGCTTGAGTCTCGCGCTTCCTCCGTGTACGGTGTTTGGGCGAACATTAGGGTTCGCCAGAGGACCCCGCCGCGTCAAGTGCTGCGGGCGGTCGCGTTCCCGCGCCCACCCACTAGTTTAGGGGATCCCGTGAGGAGAGGCCGTTGAGTTCCGCCGATCGCGCCACCAAGACAGCAGTCGTAGCCGCGGTGGTTACCGCGACCGCCATGATCGCTTTCCAGATGGCGGCGAAGGCCACCCGCGACGCCCTGTTCCTGTCCACTTTCGATGTGTCGGCGCTGCCGCGCATGGTCATGGTGTCGGCGTTGGTATCGATGGCAGTTGCGCTTCTGGCCTCGCGCCGGATGGCGGCGGTCGGCCCGGGGCGGCTGGTGCCCGCCGCGTTCGCGGCGAGCGCCGGGCTGTTGATCGTGGAATGGCTGCTCGTGTACCAGTTCCGTCGTCCCATCGCGGTGATGTTCTACCTCCACTACGCCGCACTGGGTGCGGTGCTCATCTCCGGGTTCTGGTCGGTGGTGAACGAGCGTTTCGACCCGCGCACCGCCAAGCGCTACGTGGGCCGCATAGCGGCGGGCGCCACCGTGGGCGGGCTTCTGGGCGGCCTGCTGGCAGAGCGAGTGGCCGTGCTGTTCACGATGGAGACGATGTTCCCGATTCTCGCGGGGATACACCTGCTGTGCGCGATCCTCGTGCTCGGTGTCCCCGCGGAGCGGCAGCGACGGCCTCTTGGGCCCGCCCGGAAGCAGGCCGATCCAACGCCGGCGCGGTCGGGGCTCAAGGTCATTGCCGCGACGCCGTACCTGCGCGGGCTGGTGGCGCTGGTGTTGCTGGCCGCTGTGAGCGAGGTCTTCATCGACTACGTCTTCAAGGTGCGCGCCACGGGTACCATCGGCAGGGGCGACGACCTGCTGCGCTTCTTTGCCGTGTTCTACGCCGGCGCATCGTTCCTCACTGTCATCGTTCAGGCTGTTGGTGCCCGCGTGCTGCTGCAGCGGCTCGGTCTCACCCGCACGGTGGGGCTGCTGCCGACTGCGGCCGGCCTCGGGAGCGCGGCGGCCATGTTGATCCCGGGGCTGCCCTCGGCGGCGGCGGCTCGCGGCGTGGAGCAAGTGACCCGCAACGGGCTCTACCGCACGGGATACGAACTGCTGTTCACGCCCCTTCAGCCGCAGGACAAGCGGTCGACCAAGGCGCTGGTGGACGTCGGTGTCGTGCGCCTGGGCGACATTGCCGGCAGTGCAATCGTGCAGCTGACCCTGGTAGTCGCCGCGGCGGGCGTCACCAACGTGTTGCTCGGGCTCGCCATCCTGCTCTCCATCGCCGGCGTGGTCGTGGCCAGTCGGTTGCACCGCGGCTACGTGACGACACTGGAGAAGAGTCTCCTCTCGCGCGCGGTCGACCTGGAACTGGACGACGTCCAGGACATCGCCACGCGCACTGCGGTCCTCCTCTCCGCGGGGACGCTGGGCCTCACTCAGGCGGGGCAGCCCTATACCGCCGAGCTGGAGGCGGTGGCGCACGAGGCCGCGGCGGCAGCGGTGTCGGGCGAGCGGCCGGTGCCGCAGATGCAGCCCCAGCAACTCGATCCCGAAATGGAGCGGATCGTGGAGCTCCGGTCGCGCGATGCGAAGCGCGTTCGAAGGGCCCTGAAGGCGGGGCCAATCACCCAGGCGCTGGTGCCGCACGTCGTTCCGCTGCTGGCGTGGCAGGACGTGGTGGCCGACGTGCTCGTCACGCTGCGCGAAGTGGCCGCCGAAGCGACCGGGCAGCTGGTGGACCACCTCCTCGACAAGGACGAGGAGTTCGCTGTCCGGCGCAGGCTGCCCCTGGTTCTGGTGGCGAGCCCCACCGAGCGAGCACTCGACGGCCTGTTCCGGGGACTCGACGACGTGCGCTTCGAGGTGCGCTACCGCTGCGGCCGGGCCCTGGTGCGGTTGCTGGAACTCAATCCCCAGCTGGGAGTGAGCGAGGACCGAGTTTACGCCGCGGTCATCCGTGAGGTGGCGGTGGACAGGGGCGTGTGGGAGAGCCACCGCCTGCTCGACGCCATGGAGGACGATCAGTGGTCTCCCGTGGTGGACGAAGTGCTGAGCGAGCGCGCCAACCGCAGCCTGGAGCACGTGTTCACGGTGCTGTCGCTGGTGCTGCCGCGCCAACCGCTCAAGATCGCCTTCCGCGGTCTCCACACCACCGACATGATGCTGCGCGGGACCGCACTGGAGTACCTGGAGACGGCGCTGCGAGAGGACCTGAGGGAGGCGCTGTGGCCCTTCCTGGAAGACAACCGACCCAGGCGGCGGGAGTCACGTCCCACGAACGAGATCCTGCAGAATCTGCTCCACTCCCAGCACTCGATCGTGATGAACCTCGAGGAGCTGAAGAGGCTGCGGCGGGAGAAGAGCGGGGAGTCGGACGACGGTTAGGTGGTTGCCGCCGCCAGCCGGTCGTAGCGCCGCCCGACCAGCACCGCCAGCACGAGCCAGATCGCAACCAGCGCCACGTTCACCATGGCGAACCCACCCGTGCTCAACATGAGCAGGTTTGCGCCGACGGCGACGACGACTGCCGACAGCACGTCACCGGCCCGCCAGAAGAAGGAGTCGATGGCCTGTTTGGCCTTGTACTTCTCCTCGCGCGTCGTAGGCAGGAACAACATCTGGCGCACGGTGTTGTTGAGCGAGTAGTCCGTGGAGTTCTCCGCGGTCTTGATCCACCGGATCACCGCCAGAATCGGCACGAAGGCGATCACCGAGTAGCCGATGAGTGCAATCACCGGGAGGAACAGCAGCGCCCGACGGACTCCCGCGTACTTGATGATCCGCGACACCACGAATGCCTGCAGCAGGAGTCCCACGACGTTCACGACGGTGAAGAACGTCGAATAGAAGCTCGCGATCCGTGCCTGGACATCCTCCGGACCGCCCCCCGCGGCAGCCACCGACTGCTCCGTGAGGGTCTTCACGGTTCGCCCCAGGATGTACTCGCCGTTGGTGTTGACCCAGTTGAGCAGGAGGATCAGCAGCGCTATCATGATCAGGTAGCGACTGCGGAAGACCAGCTGGAATGCGCCGCCCTCGGACTCCGGCTCCGGCGGCTCGACCTGCGGTTCCTCGCCGGGCTTCACGACCTGGAAGACCCCGCTCTCCCTCTTGTAGTCGACCTCCGGAACCCTGAATTCTCCGGTCGCCGCTCGGAACTGGCCGGTGGCCGCTGGCATCGTCCCCGTCGTGAACGGGTCCGGCAGGTACGCCTCGGTCCTGTAGCGCTCCCGAGAGTCCACCACGTTCGTTATGACAGCCGCGATGATAAGGAACACCGCCGCGAGGATGAAGAGCTGGTAGATCCCGACGCCACTCAGCAGGTTCGGGATGTAGCTGCCCACCACCGCGCCTGCCGACGCGCCGACACCCACGATGGGGAACAGCCGCTTGCCCGCGTCGGTGGTGTACACGTCGTTGGCGAACGCCCAAAACTGGGCGATCAGCATCACGTTGAAGATCCCAACCCAGACGAAGAACGCCACGCCGAGCGCGAAGCCGGACATGCCGGAAACCGCCAGAACG
>JAUVTI010000025.1 GCA_030601605.1 Gemmatimonadales bacterium | reverse complement strand
CGCCGGCCATGGTGGGGAGCACCGCGGTGTAGCCCGCGTAGCGCCCGAACACCTCGATCACGAGAAACCGCTCGTGCGATCCGGCAGTGGTGCGCAGCTGGTGGGTGAGTTCGATCGTCCGCGTCACGCAGGTGGAGAATCCGATGCAGTAGTCGGTGCCGGGCACGTCGTTGTCCATGGTCTTCGGCACCGCTACCACCTTCACACCCTCTTCGTGCAGCCGCTGGGCATAGCTCAGCGTGTCGTCGCCCCCGATGGGGATGAGAAAGTCTACGCCGAGGAATTCCAGGTTCCGGAGCACCGCGGGCGTGAGGTCGTTGATCTCGTCCGCGTATGAGTCCAGGAGGTGGTCGGGGACCAGGGCCTTGGGAAGTCGCGACGGCCTGGTGCGCGACGTATGCAGGAACGTGCCGCCGGTGCGCCCCGCGCGGTTGACCGCGTCCTCGGTTAGCTCCAGGAAGTGCACGCTGTTGTCGGCGTCCGGATCGGGAATCAGATCCACCAACCCCGCCCAGCCGCGGCGGATCCCCAGCACGCGGTACCCCTCGCGCAGGGCCCGCACGGTGACGGCTCGTATGGCCGGATTGAGTCCCGGTACGTCGCCGCCGCCCGTCAGAATGCCGATGGTGCCCTTACCCGTGGTCATCTGCACCCCCGCTGTCGCCGTCAGCCACCCGTGGCGCTACCGAGCTACGCTGCCGGCTCGCTGCTCGACGGGATCGTGTCGACGAATTTCGACAGCACGTCGGCGAGCGTGGGCTCGCCGATTTCCTGCAACTCGTAGCGCACGCGGAGCGCGGGCTTGTCTATCTCGATCAGACTGCGCAGGTCGATCGGCGTCGCGACCACGACGAGGTCCACCGGGGCCTTGTTGATCGTCTCGGCCAGCTCCGCGGTCTGCTTCTCCCCATATCCCATGGCTGGGAGCACTGCGCCCGTAGTGGGATACTTTTCAAAGGTGTCCCGGATGGAACCCACGGCGAAGGGGCGCGGGTCCACGATCTCGGCCGCGCCATAGCGGCGCGCGGCCACCCAGCCGGCGCCGTAGGGCATCTCGCCGTGAGTGACCGTGGGACCGTCCTCGATGACCAGCACGCGCTTGCCGCGAATGTAGTCGCCGTCCTCCACGAAGATAGGGCTCGCCGCCTCGATGATGGTCGCGTCGGGGTTCAGCTCCGTCGTGATCCGGCGCGCCGTCATGATGTCGTCCAATCCGGCGGTGCCGATCTTGTTGATCACGACCACGTCCGCCATGCGGACGTTCACCTCACCCGGGTGGTAGCGCGCCGCGTGGTCGGGCCGGTGAGGATCGACGACCACGATGAGCAGATCCGGTGTGTAGAACGGCATGTCGTTGTTGCCGCCGTCCCAGATCACGACGTCGGCTTCCTGCTCCGCCTGCCGCAGGATGCGCTCGTAGTCGACACCGGCGTATACGACCGAGCCGGCCCGCAAATGCGGCTCGTACTCTTCGCGCTCCTCGATCGTGACCTCATGCTTGTCGAGGTCCTCGAAGTTGGCGAACCGCTGCACGGCCTGCTTGGTGAGATCCCCGTAGGGCATCGGATGACGCACCGCCACGACCCGCTTGCCCATCCCACGCAAGATCTCCGCCACGCGTCGGCTGGTCTGGCTCTTCCCCGCCCCGGTGCGCGCCGCACAGACCGCGACGACCGGCACCTTGGAATCCAGCATGGTGTGGCGCGGCCCGAGCAGCATGAAGTCGGCTCCGGCGGCCATGGCGCGCGAGCCCACGTGCATCACCTGCTCGTGGGACACGTCCGAGTAGCTGAAGACGGCGATGTCCACCTTTTGATCGCGGATCAGCCGCTCGAGGCCATCCTCCTCCTCAATGGGGATGCCCTCGGGGTAGCTCGACCCAGCCAGCTCAGGCGGATAGCGCCGTCCGTCGATGTCCGGGATCTGTGTGGCCGTAAAGGCCACTACCTCGAAGTCGGGATTGTCGCGGAAATAGGTGTTGAAGTTGTGGAAGTCTCGACCGGCCGCCCCCAGAATCACGACGCGCTGCGTCATATATGCCGCTCCCTGTCCCCGATGATCGTCTGTGGTGTGGGATGGCCGGCGCCCTTGGGCCGGCACAGTTGGATTCTAACCGGAGTGCGGCAGTTGCAACACCGCACTCCACCGCGGCCGTAGATGGGGCAATGTCGGGTGTCGGTGAGGTCTTGGGTGGGCGGCGGCTCGCACAGTACGCGGGCCGCCGTGCGGTCGAATACGCGACCGATAGAAAAAGGCGCCCGGCCTCAGCCGGACGCCCCGTTGCTCAGGAAGTCGTCCAGTTTCTGGACCTCGGCTGCGGCCCCCAGCCGCTCGAAGCGAACCCGCGCCTTGCGCGCCAGTTCCTGCGCCTCCCCGGTGCGCCCCAACCGCATGAGCAGCCGGGCCAGGTCCCGCTCGGCCTGCGCGGCGAGGTGCGGTCGCTCCAGACTCTCCGCCCGCTCCACCACTTCACGCAGCAACTTCTCCGCCTCCTCGGTCTCACCGAGCGCCGCCTGCGCACCTGCGAGGACCCGCAAATCCTCAGCCTCGCCCACAACGTTCCCCAGGCTCCCCTCGGACTCGAGGACGCGCTCGACCTCGCGCCTGGCAAACTCCGCGTCGCCCGAGAGAAGCCGCACCTCGGCGCGGCCGGCACGGGTCGCTGCCGCCAAACGCAGGTTCCCGGCCGCCTGAGCTTCCTCGACCGCGTCATCCGCCGTGCTCAGAGCCTTCACGAGGTCTCCCTGGTCGCGGTAAGTGATGGAGAGGTTATTCATCACCTGAGCGATGCCCCAGTGGAGGTCGGCCTGCTGGAAGGCAGCCAGAGCCATCGTGTAGGAACCCACGGCCCGGCCGTAGTCACCCCGCATGTTGGCGATGATCCCCAGGTTGTTGGAGCAGCGGCCCACGGTCGCATGATCACCCTCGATCTTCGCTTCCGAGAGCGCCTCCATGAAATGTGCCGCCGCCTCATCGATCCGGCCTGTATCCAGCTCGATCGCCCCGGAGACATTCAGGGCGCGGGCTTCGATGGCCTTGTCACCACGCTCCCTCGAGAGCTCCAGCGCCATCTTCACCCACCGCTCCGCCTCTTCTGGGGTGCCCAGCCGGTAGTGGGCGATCCCACGCAGCAGCGCGAGCGTGGGGGAACTCCCCACGTCCTGCTCGGGCCGTTCAGACAGGAAGGCGACCACGTCGGCATCCTGGCCGGCGTCGGCAAGCTCCTGCACCCTATTCAGCATGGTCAGTGACTCGCGGGCGTCCATGGTTAGGTAGAGGTCTCGTACCCGGTAAAGTGGTACAGCTTGGCCAGGAACCACTTTCCGCGCCGTGAGTGGCGCGCACGCATTGAGCGCCACGGCCCCCCGTCTTCCTCCTGAGTCCACAGCCGCAACTGGCGCTCCGCCTCCTCATCCCTATGGTCCACCACGCCGTCGCCGTTGAAATCCCAGTCGGCTCCGCCGTACCACATCTTCAGCCATGCGGGACGCCGACGGTTGAACTGGATCCCGTCCGGTTCCAGCTCCACTCGGAGGCGGGTCCGGTCTACGATCACGGTGATGAGAACTGCTTCACCCCGCCTGAACCGGCTTCCGTCCGGCCAGCGGCTGAGCGCCTTGCGCGGGATCGTAAGGCGCAAGAAGGGGCGCAGCCCGTTCTCGGTCTGGTAGTTGATCTGGATGGAGCGCCGCTTCCCCCGAACTGCCCAGAAGCTCACCTCGTACCGATCGAGTTGTGGCGGTCCTGCCTCGGGAGAGGGAGTGATGCTGACCGGCAGATCCTCGCCCGGGCCCTCGTCGTCCGGGGCGGGGAGGATCGTAAACGCCCCGGCTCCCGCTGCGGTCGTCCATCGCAAGCCCGGCAGTGCTCCGTCCGGCACTACGAGCTCTTCGACCTGTTCCTGATTGGGTGACGGGGCGTCGTCCAGCGGTGGACCGGTGGCGTCGGTACAGGCCGCGGCGACCACGCCCGCGCCAAGCGCGATCAACAGCGTCCGTCGTGACATAGCGTCCTCCCTAGCTCTCAAGGGCTCGAACCGAGAGACTCGCGCTCCGGGGCGCTCGGGCGTGAGCCAGTCGCTTCCGCCATGAGAGCATCGCAGGGACCGTGCCTCTGCATCCGGCCTGCTAACTCATTGGATTGCTTGGGGTTCCGGGACCACGGGTAGGAAGCTGGGCTGGGTCGGTTTGAGCCATCCCGGAGCGGACCGTACCAGAATCAGGCGGAATCAGCCTCCAGGTCGAGCAGCCTCCGCAGGCGCCGGCGTGAGATGCCCAGCCGCCTGGCTGCCTCACTCCGGTTCCCGCTGCACAGATCCAGCGTGGCGTGGGCCGCGGCGGCCGTGATGTCGTCCAGCCGGGCCGGGAATGGAAGCGGCCCCTCGGTAGCCGGACCCCCGATCGATGCCGGCACCAACTCGGGCAGGCTGAGCTCGCCCGGCGGGGAGAGCAGCAGCGCCCGCTCGACGGCGTTCTTCAGTTCGCGCACGTTGCCGGGCCAGTGGTAGCCCAGGAGGGCGGCGCGGCCGTCGGCGCCCAGTTTGGGCACCGGGAGATCGTGCTGCTTGGCCATCCGGCTCAGCAGCCCCTCAGCGATGATGAGCACGTCCTCGCCCCGGTCCCGCAGCGGCGGCAGCGACAGCGTTATGACGCTGAGCCGGAAGAAGAGATCCTGACGGAACGCCCCTGCCCGCACCGCTTCCTCCAGCTTGTCGTTGGTCGCTGCGACGATCCGGACGTTTAGGGCGCGAGACTTCGTGCCGCCGACGCGGCGCACGTGCTTATCCTCGAGGACGCGGAGCAGCTTGGCCTGCAGATCCACCGGCAGCGTGCCGATCTCGTCCAGGAACAGCGTCCCTCCCTCAGCGACCTCGAACAGACCGGGCTTGGCTGCGTGGGCGTCGGTGAATGCCCCTCGCTCGTGGCCGAACAGCTCCGATTCGATCAAGTGGGCTGGGAGTGCGGGGCAGTTGACGGCCACGAACGGGGCACGCCGCCTCGGACCGCCTTGATGGATCGCGCGCGCGAGGAGTTCCTTCCCCGTCCCGGTCTCGCCCACGATCAAAGCCGTGGCGTCCGCATAGGGCAGGATTCGCGCCGCCCGGGCGAGGACCGTCTTGATGGCCTGGCTCTCCCCCACGATCGCGGCGAAGGCGCGTGACCGCTCCTCCTCCGCGCCAGTGGAGGCGCGGCGCATCGTCTTGCGGTGCCGCTCCACAGCGGAAGTCACCGCGTTGCGCAGGATCTCGACGTCTTCGGGGAGGGCGAAATAGTCGGTGGCCCCGTGCCCCACGAGCCGGGTGGCGATTCGGCGTCCCGGATCGGACCCGACTGCCAGGGTGGGGATGGAGGGAGGAGGTTCGTGCCCGTCCAGCCAGTCCAGGGCGCTCCGCTCAGCCCCGCCGGCGGCGAGTACGACGGCTGCCACCTCGGGTCCCACCATCACGGCGTCGTCCTGGGACAGCACCCGGAGCGTAGCCCCCAGATCCTCACCCAGCTGGGCCCACAAGTCCGAGAAGGACTCCGATAGCTGCACGACAAGGAGGGCGACGCCAGCCTCCCTGGGGTCCGGGGCCTGGTCGCGAGCGCCTCGCTTGCGCCACGTGCGCGTTTCGGCCGGAAGCGTCACACTATCCTCAGGTGGTACCAATTGACTCAGCAAGCACGAATCGTACCACGCCTCTTGGCTTGAGCAGACCACCCAAGCGCTTACACGACAACTACTTACTATCCAACGGCAAAATGGCCCCGCGGTTGCAGTCTTACTGTGTGCCGCCGTACAGGCGGCGCATGTAGGACCACCCAGCGGAGGACGCCAGGTGAAGCTTGCAACCCAGACCCCCATAGGCGCTGTGCCGACCGTCACTGGCGAGCCGAAATGTTCCACGCGCCTCGGCTCAGGGCGGGGGGGCTTGGGTCATTCCGGCCCAGCCGAGGGACAGGTGGCTGTGGCGGGGCTGGCGCCCGCCGCTGGGGAGGTTCTGCAGGCAGCCGAGCAACTCTTCGCAAACGCCGTGGGCTCGGTCGCCGAGGCGCTCCAGGCAAAGGACGCGTACACCCGCAGCCACTCGCAGCGCGTGAGCCGTTATGCCAGCGCCGTGGCCCGCGAGCTCGGGCTGCGCCGGACGGAAGTGGACGAGATCCGGCTCGCAGCGCAGTTGCATGATGTCGGGAAGATCGGGGTCCCGGACGGCGTGCTGGGCAAGGACGGACCGCTCACGGACGACGAGCGCCGGCAGGTCCAGTGGCACACCGTGATCGGTGAGCAGATCCTGCGACCCCTCCTCAAGGACCGCCCCCGAGTGCTGGCGGCGGTGCGGTGGCACCACGAGCGCATGGACGGTCGCGGATTCCCGGATGGCCTCCAGGGGGCCGAGATCCCCCTGGCCGCCCGCATCATCGCCGTGGCAGACACCTTCGACGCCATGACCAGCGCCCGCCCCTACCGCTCCTCTCTGTCGCTCCGCGTAGTGGTGCGCGAGCTGGACCGGGTGGCGGGCGCACAACTGGACACCCGGTGCGTCCGTGCGCTGCTGGCCGTTCTGCGCCAGGCCCCGTACCTGTTTCCCAACGTCCGCTCCCCCGGCGGGTGGGCCGGCTGGCCGTTGCTCGCCTGGCTGGCCCTCGCCGCCATCTATCCGGTCGCGCGGCGCCCCCGTGGCTCGGGACGCCGCCTGCGCCGACCGTCCCAGGAGAGCCGCGCCCCACCCCCCGATGGGATCGGCCCTCGGGCGCCGCCGGGGCGGCCCGAGGGAGGGCGTCCCAGGCCCGCAAGTTCCTTTCTAAGAACACTTTAATAAGCTTTCATGAAGGGATTACCGCACCCTGCGCAGTTTCCCTAACGGCAGGGTGTGCGGTACAGCCTGTTGCGGGCGGGAGGGCCACTGTGCAGGTGCGTTCGGTCGTGAATGGCGACGTCGCTGGAATCCTGGAGCACGCTCGTGCCGAGGGCCGCGACGTCCTGTTGGACACGGAGGGCTTCGCGCTCGTCGAGGCGCTCGGCATCAGGGTGCCGGCCCACCGCTTCGTGCGCGACGCTGATGAGGCACGCACGACCTCCCTGGACGACCTGCCCGGCGATCGACTCGTGGTGAAGGTCGCCTCACCCCAGATCCTCCATAAGACGGACGTGGGCGGCATCGAGGTGGTGCCGCGCGAGCGCTCTGCCGTGGTTCACGCGATCGAAGCCATGGCGCAGCGGCTCAGCGGCCGGCTCATTTCCGGATACACGATCAGCGAGTATGTGGCGCACGACGATGCGCTCGGGGCCGAGCTCCTGCTGGGCCTGCGCTGGACCGACGACTTCGGCCCCGTGGTGACCATCGGCACCGGAGGAATCCACGCCGAGCACCTCGCCCGGCACCTCGTGCCTGGAAGCGACGTCGCCATCCTCGCGCCGGGCCTCACTCCGCCCACGAGCATTCCGGGAGCGCTCGAACGGACTCTCGTGGGACCGCTCGCGACCGGGACCGCGCGCAGGGCCCGGGTGCGGCTGCCGCCCGACGGGCTCTGCGCGCTGGCCGGGCGCCTGCTCGCCTTCGCGGCGCGGCCCGCATCCGCACAGCTGGCGGAGTTCGAGATCAACCCCCTGGCCCTCACCGACGACGGCCCAGTGGCGCTGGACGTGCTGGTGACGCTCCGCCCGGGCGGCGCTGCGCCCCGTCCCGCCCGGCCGCTGGAGAAGCTCAGGCGACTGCTCGAGCCTCGCTCTGTGGCGCTGGTCGGAGTGTCCGAGGGCTCCAACCCGGGGCGCGTCATCCTCGGCAACATGCTGCGCGAGGGCTTCCCGCGAGACCGGATCGCGATCGTGAAGCCGCACACCGGCGCCATCGATGGAGTGACCTGCTATCCGGACATCGCGGCGCTTCCCGAGCGGGTGGACCTCCTCGTGCTGAGCATTGCCGCGGAGCAGGCGCCCACAGCGATCGAGCAGATCATCGAGGGCGAGAAGGCAGAGTGCGTGATCGTCATCCCCGGCGGCCTGGGAGAGAAGTCCGGCACCGAGCCGCTCGTCGAGCGCGTGGAGCGCGCGGTCGAGCGGGCCCGCGGCAGCTCGTGGGGTGGGCCGCTGATCAACGGCGGCAACTGCCTCGGCGTGCGCTCAGTTCCCGGCCGCTATGACACGATGTTCATCCCGGGACACAAACTGAGCTGGCCGGAGAGCGAGCCCGGCCGGGTGGCGCTCATCTCACAGAGCGGTGCCTTCGCCGTGGCGCGCTCGAGCAAGCTCGCGCGCCTCAACCCCCGCTACGTCATATCAGTGGGGAACCAGATCGACCTCACCGTCGGCGACTATCTGACGCACTTCGAGGGCGAGCCGGAGAGCGAGGTGGTCGCCTGCTACGTCGAGGGGTTCCGGCCGCTCGACGGCCGGCGCTGGCTCGAAGCAGCCACTCGGATCACGCAGAGCGGCCGCTCGGTGGTGCTGTACGGAGGCGGACGCACGGACTCCGGCGCACGGGCAACGGCCTCGCACACGGCGGCAGTCGCCGGCGACTATGCGGTCCTGCGGGAGCTCGCGCGCCAGGCAGGCGTGCTCGTGGCGGACACCATCGCCGACTTCGAGGACCTGGTGCGCCTGTCCTGGTACCTGCGCGACAGGGAGCCGGGCGGGAGCAGGCTCGGCGCGATCACCAACGCCGGCTTCGAGTGCGTGGCGATCGCGGACAATCTGGGACGATTCAGCCTGCCCCAGTTCGCCAGCGCGACGGCGGCAGCGCTGGACGAGGTCCTGGCCCGGTGCCACCTCGAGCGGGTCATCGACGTCCGCAACCCCGTCGACCTCACTCCGATCATGGACGACGCGCCGTACGAGGATGCGGTGCGCGCCGTACTGTGGGACGACAACGTGGACGTCGCAATAGTCGGATGCGTCCCGCACACCGGTGCACTCAACACGCTGGCCCCCGGCGAAGGCCACGCGGAGGACGTGCGCGACGGAGCCTCCATTGCCAGCCGCCTGGCCAGCATCCGGAGGGAGAGTCCCAAGCCATGGGTGGCGGTGGTGGACGCCGGACCGAAGTACGATGCGATGGCCGCGCTCCTCGAGGACCAGCACATTCCGACGTTCCGCACCGCCGACCGCGCGCTGCGCCTGTTTGAGACCTACACCCACAATCGACTAGCTTTAAGGAACGTGATGTCTCGCGACCGCGACCTGGATCGGATCACATGGTGACTACGAAGACCAAGGTCAGACCCAAGCCGTTCCTCTTCCCCCAGTTCTGCAAGGCATGCGGGCGCTGCATCGATGCCTGCCCCAAGCACTGCATCGAGATTGGCGACGGGATCGACCCGATGACCGGGTTCGCCCCCATCACGGTCGACCTGGAGGTGTGCAACGGATGCGGGCTGTGCTACAGCGCCTGTCCGGAGCCATACGGCCTCATGGCGACACCGCCCGAGGCCGATGGTATCGACATGGTGGTTACCGACCCGTACTCGGTGTTCGGCCCCCGCACCACGACGACGCCCACCGCGGAGACGATTCCCGACCGGCACGTCCCCATGCCCAGCCTGGAGCCGCTCGTCCTGAAGGGGAACCATGCGGCGGCGATCGGCGCTCTGCTGGCCGGCTGCAGGCACTTCTTTGGCTATCCGATCACGCCTTCGACCGAGGGTGCGGAGCTGATGGCCAGGCTGCTGCCGGAGCTGAACGGAGTGTTCGTCCAGGCGGTGAGCGAGGTCGCGACGGCCAACATGATGTACGGCTGTGGTGGCGCCGGACTCCGATGCATGACGTTCACTTCGTCACCGGGGTTCAGCCTCATGCTCGAGGCCATCTCCTACATGATTGGCGCCGAGATCCCGGGCGTGTTCGTCAACCTCATGCGGGGCGGCCCCGGATTGGGCAACATCGGGCCCGAACAGAGCGACATAAAGCTGGTATGCCGCGGCCTTGGGCACGGCAACACACACGCGCTGGTACTCGCGCCGTCCAACCCGCAGGAGATGCTGGACCTCACGATGGAGGCGTTCGACCTGGCGTTCCGGTACAGAAACCCGGTGGTGGTCGTGGGAGACGGCTATCTCGGCCAGGTCACCGGCCGAGTCACGCTGCCGGAGTTTCTCGTTCAGCCGGGCCTGCCCGACTGGGCCGTGTATGGAGACGCCGCGCACCGCGGCAACCTGCACACCTCGATCTGGCTCAACGAGCCGGACCTCGAGGCCCACAACGTGCACCTCAACGACAAGTACCGGCGGATGATCGAGCAGGAGCAGCGGTCGGAGTCCTTCCACTGCGACGATGCCGATTGGCTGGTGATCGCCTGCAACACTCCCGCCCGAATGACGAAGGGAGCCGTTCAGTCGCTCCGCAGGCGCGGGCTCAAGGTGGGACTGTTCCGGCCCATCACACTCTGGCCGTTCCCGATCGACGCGCTGCTTCCGCTGCTCGACCGAAAGCGCGGGCTGATCGTGGTCGAGGCGGGCCCCGGCCAACTGGAAGACGAGCTGCGGTTGGCGCTGAGCCACGCCGGTATGGGCTCCCACCCGCCAATCGACCGGGTACAGCACTACGGCGGTGTGCTTCCCCAGCAACAGGAGATCGTGGACCACATCGCCGGACTGGCGGAGGCAAGCCATGGATAGCGTGTTCTACGGACGATTCGATCGTCACGCGCACGGAGAGGGCCTCAAGGGCTTGTCCACCCACTACTGCCCGGGGTGCGGTCACGGCTTGATCCACAAGTACATCGCCGAGTCCATCGACGAGTTGGGTGTGCAGGATCGCACGGTCGCCATTTCACCGGTTGGGTGCGCGGTCTTCATGTACTACTACCTGGACGTCGGAAACTCGCAGGCGGCGCACGGGCGGGCGCCCGCCGTCGCACTGGGACACAAGGTCGCCAACCCCGAGTCGGTGGTACTGAGCTACCAGGGCGACGGCGACCTGGCCTCCATCGGCCTGGCAGAGATCATACAGGCCACGTCGATGGGGCTTCCCATGACGTTCATCTTCGTGAACAACGCGATCTACGGTATGACCGGCGGGCAGATGGCGCCCACGACGCTGAGCGGCCAGCGCACGACCACGACGCCGACCGGACGCGGCCGGATCACCGGTGAGCCCATGAGGATGGCCGAGATGGTAGCGCAGATGGACGCGCCGGTGTACGTGGAGCGCGTCGCGCTGTTCGACAACAAGCAGCGCACCCGCGCCAAGAAGGCCATCAAGAAGGCGCTGCAGCTACAGGTCGAGAACAAGGGGCTCGGGTTCGTCGAGGTGCTCGCCGAGTGCCCCACACACCTGCACCTGACGCCCCTGGAAACGGAGCAGTGGGTCAAGGAGCAGATGGTGCCCGTGTTCCCGCTCGGGGTGAAGAAGGACCTGGAGGTGGAGCCCTGGTTCGACCTGGGCACGCCGAGCTTCGAGCCCGATGACGTAGCCCGTGTGATCGGGGGGACGGCAGAGCCGCCACAGCAGTTCGGCAGCAGCTTCCCGAGTCACATCCACGAGGACGACATCGCCATCAAGTTCGCCGGCGCCGGGGGAGACGGCGCGCAGACCATCGCGCTCGTCACCGCCCGGACCGCGATCAACGAGGGCTTCGACGGGACCCACATCCCGAGCTACGGTCCGGAGTCGCGGGGCGGGACATCCTACGCCGACGTGCACGTCGCCACGCAGGAGGTCCTCTCACCGGCATCGCCGAAGCCGCACGTGCTGGTGGCATTCAACCCACCGAGCATCGAGAAGTTCGGGCCGGAGGTTCAGCCGGGCGGCATCGTGATCTACGACAGCTCAGTGATTCCACAGCCGCCCAAGCTGGATCCCAGCATCCAGATGATCGGTGTGCCCTGCACGCAGATCGCGCGGGACCTGGGCAAGATCATGGTGAAGAACGTCGCGGCGC
Organism: Gemmatimonadales bacterium; assembly: GCA_030601605.1. Taxonomy (GTDB): domain Bacteria; phylum Gemmatimonadota; class Gemmatimonadetes; order Gemmatimonadales; family GWC2-71-9; genus WVYX01. The sequence goes on along the minus strand of JAUVTI010000025.1, from coordinate 5,067 downwards.
TGGGAGCCATGCAGGCCGCCACCGAGCTATTCCCCGAGCGGAGCTTCATCGCCACCATGCGCGACGCGTTGCAGAAGAACTGCGCGCTGCTGGAGCTGAACGAGGCGGCGTTCGCAGAAGGGATCAACGCCTGCAGGGAGGCGACGAACGCCGTCTAGGGCGTGAGAAGGACCTTGATTGCGCCACTCTTCCTGTGGTGGCGGGCGGTAGACAGAGCAGTGCGGTATTGGGTGAGGGGGTAGGTGTGGGTCACCAAGTCGGCGATCCGGGCGCCGGAGCCAGCCAGCAGACGGAACACTACCTCGAAGGTGTGGAGGGACTCCCCGTCCCACTGCTCACGCCCGTAGCCGAGGGAGCCCTGCACCGCCAGCTCGTGCGCCCAGACGAGTGTGAGATCCAGGCGCCGCACCACCGCGGCACAGCCGAGCATCACCACGCGCCCTCTGGGCGAGGCGAAGCGCAGCGACTGGTCGAGGCTCGACCGATTCCCCACACAGTCGAAGATCAGCGAGAAGCCGCCGCCGGCATACACCTCGGGACCGACCGGCGGCTTGTACGCGCGCGCTCCCGTTCCGAGCAGCGCCTCTCGTGCCGCGGCTCCGGGCGTGACCACGGCGCTCGCCCCCAGGTGCCTCGCGAATTCGACCTCGTTGGGGCGCTTGACCTGGGCCACGAGGTCGCCCTCATGCCCCAGCGCCCTGAGCGCCCAGATGGTGGAGAGGGCGATGCTTCCGCTCCCGAGTACGAGGACCCTCTCCTTCGGCCCAACCCTCGAGCGCAGCACCGCGTGGGTGGCCACCGCCAGCGGCTCCGTCAGCGAGGCGGTCTTGTCGTCCAGGGATTCGGGAACCGCATGTATCTGGGACTCGTGGGCGATGAGGCGCTCGCCCCATCCGCCGGGGAGGTCGCTGTGGTATCCGATGGTGATTCCCCGAGCCAGGGGACGCCCGCCGACGTGCACGGCGCCGGATTCGCCGGAGCGCGCGCAAGCGGCCGGGTAGCCTCCCGCGCAAGGTGGGCACCACTCGCTCTCGGGATACTCACGCACCGCGCACGAGACGATCGGGTCGACGGCCACCCGCTGCCCCGGGCTCACGCCGCTGACCGCGGACCCAACGTCCACGACCCGCGCCAGGATCTCGTGTCCCATGACCGCGGGGAACGACGCGAACGGCTCGAGAATGGGGCTGGCGCTGTAGACGAGGTTGCCGATGTCGGTGCCGCATATGCCGCCCGCGATCACTTCGAGGCTCACCCAGCGGTCACCGGGAAGCTCCGGGTCCGGCAGCCGGGAAAGCGAGATCGCGCTGGGCCCGCCGAACACCACCGCGTCCGATACACCGCCCAGGGCGCTCCCCAGCAGGTAGCGCGGGATTGAGAACGTGAACGTGACAGCTTTCATAGGTATGGTTCTGGAACTGACGATTCCCCGTCGCACAGTCGCGAGCGGTGCCCTGAACATCTGGCGCCGGCACGGGCGGGTCAAGCCACGCACGGGCGACCGTACACACCGCCGGGCCGCGAGGCGAGCGGAGGAGGAGGGGCAATGATCATCGGCGTTCCCCGGGAGACACACAGGCACGAGCATCGCGTGGGCCTCACGCCCTACGGCGTGGCGCGCCTCGTGCGCAAGGGACATTCCGTCGTAGTGGAGAAGGATGCCGGACTCGAGGCGCTCTTCAGCGACCGGGAGTACGAGGAAGCCGGAGCGCAGATCGTGTACAACTGCGAAGAGGCGTACAAGCGGGCCGACCTCGTTTGCCGCGTGGGGAGCTTGTCCCCAGAGGAGATGGAGCTGGTCAAGCCCGGCTCGGTCATCTGCGCGTTCCAGCACCTGGCGGTGGCGCCGCGTACGGTCGTGGAGCAACTCCAGGCTCTGGACGCGACGGTCATCGGTTACGAGCTGGTGCAGGACACGAACGGGCGCCGGAAGCTGCTGGTGCCGTTCAGTGAGATGGCCGGGCAGATGGCGGTCTACATCGCGGCCCACTACCTGCAGAACGAGATGGGCGGCCGCGGCATCCTGCTCGGCACGGTACCGGGAATCGCGCCACCGACGGTGCTGATCCTGGGCGCCGGAACGGTGGGGCGCACCGCGGCGCGCCGGGCCGTCGCGATCGGTGCGCACGTGATAGTGCTGGACGACGACCTGGAGAAGTTGCGCACGCTGTCGCGCGAGCTGCCCGGCGTTGTCACGCAGGTGCCCGCACCGCAGCGGCTGGAACAGTACACGGCGATCGCCGACGTCGTGATCGGCGCAATCTTGATACCGGGAGCGCGCGCGCCCTACCTCGTCACCGAGGAGATGGTGCGCACGATGCGCACCGGCAGCGTGATCCTGGACCTCTCGATCGACCAGGGCGGCTGCGTCGAGACGAGCCGGCCGACCACGCTCGACGACCCCACCTACATCATGCACGACGTGGTGCACTACTGCGTCCCCAACATGACGGCGAACGTGGCGCGCACCGCATCGCGCGCCCTGTCGGACGCAGTGCTGGCTCCGGTGCGTGAGTTGACCGACGCCGGGGTGGAGGCGGCGCTGCGCGCCGATCCCGGACTGGCGGCAGGCCTCTACCTGTACGAAGGCGAATTGGTGAACGAGCAACTCGCGGCCATCATGGGCCTGCCTGTTGCGTCCCTCAGCGACCTGTTGGCCGGGGAGGGACGTTCATGAACTGGCTCGACGACTACAAGTCCAAGCTCAAGTCGGCGGCGGAAGGCGTGCGACTTGTCGAGAGCGGCGACCGGGTGTACTACGCCGGCAACGCCGCGATTCCCCAGGCGCTGGTGCGGGCGTTGGCCGAGCGGCACGATGAGCTGGTCAACGTGCAGCTCAACCACGTGCTGCTGATCGGCGAGGATCCGCTCTCCGCCCCCGGAATGGAGGGACACTTCCGGCACAACTCCCTGTTCGTGGGCCCGGCCGACCGCAAGGCGGTGAACGACGGGCGCGCGGACTACGTGCCGATCTTCCTGCACCAGATCCCGCGCCTGTTCCAGGAAGGCATCGTGCCGCTCGACGTAGCCATGGTGCAGACGTCGCCGCCCGACGAACACGGATTCATGAGCCTCGGGGTCGAGACTCTGGCCTCGGTAGCTGCATGCCAGGTAGCGAAGACGGTGATCGTCCAGGTGAACGAGAGGATGCCCCGCGTGCTGGGTGACACCTTCCTGCACGTGAATCGGGTGGACGCCGTCGTTGAGGTGACTGAGCCGCTTCCCAATCTCGTGCCGAAGCCGGCCACCGACGTCGAGAAGGCGATCGCGCAGGGGGTGCTGCGGCTCATCACGCCGGGCTGCACAGTGCAGATGGGGATCGGGGGGATTCCCGACTCCGTCTACGAGGCAATGGAGGGCGACCTCGAGCTCGGCATCCACACCGAGATGATCTCGGACGGTTCGATGCGCGCGATCCAGCGAGGCGTCGTAACCGGGACCAGGAAGAACCTCCACCCCGGCAAGGTGGTGATCACCTTCGCGCTGGGGAGCGATGAGCTGTACGACTTCCTGGACAACAACCCGCTCATCGAGGCGCACCCGGTGAGCCACGTGAACGACCCGGAAGTGGTCGCGAAGAACGACAACATGGTGGCCGTGAACTCCGCAATCGAAGTCGACCTCACCGGACAGATCTGCTCCGACTCGATCGGACCCTACATCTATTCGGGGTTCGGCGGGCAGGTGGACTTCATCCGGGGCGCGGCTCACTCCAAGGGCGGGCGGCCTATAATAGCGCTGCCCTCTACCGCGAAGAGCGGCGAGATGTCGCGCATCGTGCCGTTTCTCAAGCAGGGCGCGGGGGTGGTTACGAGTCGCGCGGACGTGCACTACGTTGTCACCGAACACGGCGCAGCCAACCTGTTCGGCAAGAACCTTCGTGAACGGGCGGAAGCTCTCATTGGAATCGCCGACCCCAGGTTCCGGGAGGAATTGGAGCGGGCGGCGAAGGAGCGCAGGCTCCTGCCCTAGGGAGGGGACTTGAAACGAATCCTCGTTACCGGCGCACTCGGTCAGATCGGCTCCGAGCTCGTACCCGCGCTGCGGGAACGCTACGGAGCGGACCACGTAGTGGCCTCCGACATCCGAATGCCCGCCGCCGGGTCTGCGCTCTCCAACGGGCCGTTTCATCACGTGGACTGCACCTCGCAGCGGCAGATCCAGGAAGCGGTGCGCCGCTTCGAGGTTGACGCGATCTACCACCTCGCGAGCCTGCTGTCGGCGGTGGCCGAGGAGCGGCCGCAGGCTGCGTGGGACGTCAACATGGGCGGGCTGTATCGGGTGCTGGAGGTGGCGCGCGAGAACAGTTGCTCCGTGTTCGTTCCGAGCTCGATCGGCGCTTTTGGCCCGTCCACGCCGAAGGACGACACGCCGCAGGACACGCTGCAGCGGCCCACCACCATGTACGGGGTCACCAAGGTCGCCGGCGAGCTACTGTGTGACTACTACCACACCCGCTTCGCCGTCGACAGCCGGGGGCTGCGCTACCCGGGAATCATCTCGTACGTCGCGCCGCCCGGCGGGGGCACTACCGACTACGCGGTGGAGATCTACTACGACGCCATCGAGCACGGCCGCTACAGCTGTTTCCTCGAACCGAACACCCGGCTCGACATGATGTACATACCGGACGCAGTGAAGGCGGCAATCGACTTGATGGAGGCGGACGCCGCCCGACTCGAGCACCGCAACGCCTTCAACGTGGCGGCAATGAACTTCACGCCCGAGGAGGTCGCCGCGGAGATCGCCAGGCACATCCCCGAGTTCACGATCTCCTACGCCGTGGATCCGGTGCGCCAGGGAATCGCAGACTCCTGGCCCAACGCGATCGACGACACCGCGGCGCGCGAGGAATGGGGCTGGTCGCCTTCGTACGATCTCGAGCGCATGACCAGCGACATGCTGGAGCAGCTGCGCAGGAAGTTGGGAGCGGCCGGGTGACGCCGGGGCGCTGCGACTAGCTCCGCTCCCCTCGCTCCGCCACCGCCACGATGGCGATGCCGCCTCGTACGTTCTGGTTCACCCGGACCCGCACCCACTTGGGCTCGACGGCGTAGACCACGTCAC
>JAUVTI010000038.1 GCA_030601605.1 Gemmatimonadales bacterium | reverse complement strand
ACCGCCACCAGGCCATCCGCCGCGACGACCTCCACTCCGCTACCCGCCAGGTCCTTCTCTGTGCTCTCCACCGTGTGCGAGCCTGTCACGACTATCGTGCGAACCTGTTGGGCGGTGCGCACGACGGCGAGGTTCCGGTGCACCATGCCGCTCTTGCTCAGGATGACTCGCACCGGGGGCACCCGGGGGGTGAGCTCCCCGCGCACGGTGAGCTGCGGGTCGTCCACCGCAACCGTGCGCCGCCCCACCGCGATCGAGTCGAAGCCGGCGCGCAGCCACTGCACGTGGTCGCGCGCCTCGTCACCCGAGATCCATTGGGACTGGCCGCTCTCGTCTGCCAGGAGCCCGTCCAGGGACGTGGCGACCTTGAGCGCGATGAAGGGCCGGTCGGGTCGCCGCCGGGCCCACAGGAACTGCGCATTGAGTGCGGACGCCTCCTCCCGCAGCAGGCCCGCCTCGACCTCAATGCCGGCGGCCTTCAGCTTCTCGGCTCCCCCGCCGGCCGCTTCGCTGGAGTCGTCCACGGCGTAGACCACGCGGGATACGCCAGCCTCGATCAGGGCGTCCGCGCAGGGCGGCGTCTTTCCCGAGTGTGCGCAGGGCTCCAGGTTGACCACGCACGTTGCGCCGCGCGTGTCGTCGCACGCGCCGAGCGCCGCCACCTCCGCATGAGGCCCACCGAACTCGGCGTGCGCCGCTTCGGCGACTACTCTCCCGTCCTTGAGCAGCACCGCACCCACCAGCGGGTTGGGCGAAACGCGCCCCCACCCTTCCAGCGCGAGTTCCAGCGCCCGCTCCATGGCCGCGCGCTCGGCCGCAGCCCTGTCAGGCGAGCCGGACACCGGTCCCCTCCACGATGCAGCCCATCGTCCAGGTATCGACCCCGCTCTCCGCGGCGACCTGCCGGACCGACTCCACCCGGTCCGGCGCCACCACGGCGATCATGCCGATTCCCATGTTGAAGACCTCGAACATCTCACTGTCGCTGACCTTGCCCGCTCGCGCGAGCATCCGGAACACTTCCGGCACCGGCCACGCGCCCCGATCCACCTCCGCGCCACAACCATCCGGCAGCGAGCGGCCCAGATTTCCGGGGATGCCGCCTCCGGTGATGTGGGCCAGCGCGTGAACGTCATCCAGCGCCGGTGACAGCGCGCGCCAATAGCTGCGGTGCACCTTCAGCAGCTCGTCGCCGACGCTTACGCCCAGCCCGGGGAGCTCGCTGTCCACGCTGAGTCCCAACTCGTCGAAGATGATACGCCGAGCCAGCGTATAGCCGTTTGTGTGGAGCCCGCTCGACGCGTATCCCACCAGCGCGTCGCCCACGCGCACGTCCGAACCGTGAATGGCGCGGTCCTCCGCCACGGCACCGATGATCGTTCCGGCGAGGTCGTAGTGACCCGGGTGGTACAGGTCCGGCAGCTGTGCGGTCTCGCCACCCACCAGGCTCATCTCGTGCTCGCGGCAACCGCGCGCCACGCCCTCCACCAGGGCGGCGATCGTCTCGACGGACACTTCGGCCACCGCCAGGTAATCCAGGAACGCGATGGGCCGCGCACCATGCACCAGGACGTCGTTCACCGAGTGATTGACGAGATCCTCGCCCACGGTATCGTGCCGCCCGGCCAGGATCGCCACCAGCACCTTTGTACCCACTCCGTCGGTGCTCATCACCAGCGTGGGGCGCTCCAGATCATCCGGCAGACGCACCATGCCTCCGAACGCTCCGATTCCACCGCGTGTCAGCTCGGTGCGTGTCGAGGCCACGGCCTCCGCGATGCGCTGCTTGGCGCGATCGGCGGCGTCCAGATCCACTCCGGCTTCGCGATAGCGATCAGCCGAGCTCATGCGCGTGCTCCGGCTCTATGTCGAACCGCACGAGCTCCGAGAACTCCCGCACCCTGGCGGTAACCTCGGCGGGCCCTATCTCCGTGAACCGCTGCACCGAGAACCGCTCCACCGCGAACGAGCCCATGGCAGATCCGTATACCATCGCGCGGCGCAGGTTGTCGGGCGATAGGTCGTCGGTTCGGGCCAGGTGTCCCATGAAACCTCCGGCGAACGAATCACCAGCGCCCGTCGGATCGAACACGTCGTCGAGCGGATAGGCGGGGATGTAGAAGAGGCGCCCGCCCTCGTACAGCACGGCCCCGAACCCGCCCTGCTTGATCACCACCATGCGCGGCCCCGCGTCCACTATCCAGCGCGCTGCCCGGTACACGTTCCAGTCGCCGGAGAGCTCGCGCGCCTCCGCGTCGTTCACCAGCAGCACGTCGATGCGCCGCATCAGCTCGAGCAGCGTGTCGCGCTTGCTACTGATCCAGTAGTTCATGGTGTCGCACGCGACCAGAGTCGGCTCGTGTATCTGGTCGAGCACGGCGAGTTGCAGCTCGGGGTCGATGTTGCCCAGGAAGACGAGCTTTGCGTCCCGGAACGCCTCCGGGATCCTGGGCTCGAAGTCGGCGAACACCCCGAGCCTGGTGTCCAGCGTTTCGCGGTTCTGCAGGTCGTATGAGTACTTGCCCTTCCAGCGGAAGCTCTCGCCCTCGCGGCGCTCGACGCCGCTCAGATCCACGCTCCGTGCCGCGAGCTCGTCCAGCGGCTCCTGCGGGAAGTCGCTTCCCACCACACCCACCACCTGCACCGGATGCAGGATGCTCGCCGCATAGCTGAAGTACACGGCCGAGCCGCCCAGCGCGTCGGAATTCGAGCCGAAGGGCGTCTCCACCGAGTCCAGCGCCACGCTACCCACGACCAACAGGCTCATGTTCACATCCGCTCCGGGGCCGTGACCCCCAACAAGGTGAGTCCGCTGGCGAGCACGATCTGCGTCGCACGAGCCAGCACAAGGCGTGCGCGCTCCAGATCCGCTCCCACTCCAAGGACACGATGGTGATGGTACCAGTTGTTCACGAGGCGTGACACCTCCTCGAGGTACGCGATGATGCGGTGCGGCTCCATCGCTTCGGCAGCCTTCTCCACCAACGCCGGGAACCCGGCAAGGCGCTTGATGAGGTCCTGCTCGATCTCCTCCGTGAGCAGCGACAGGTCGGCGCCCTCCGCCGAGATGGCTGCGGCCTCCAGCCCGGCCGTCCGGAAGATGCCGGCCATCCTCGTGTGGGCATACTGTACGTAGTAGACCGGGTTCTCCTCGGACTGCTTGGTCGCCAGATCGATGTCGAACAGGAACTGGGAGTCGCCACGCCGCATCAGGAAGAAGTAGCGCACGGCGTCCACTCCGGTCTCCTCGTAGAGATCGCGCAGCGTGACGAAATCGCCGGAGCGCTTCGAGAAGCGCACCTCGGCGCCGTGCCGCATCACCCGCACCAGTTGCACGATCACCGCGTGGAAGAAGTCCGGTGACTGCCCCAGCGCCACCATGGCCGCCTGCATGCGCGGCACATAGCCGTGGTGGTCCGCGCCCCAGACGTCTATCGCCAGGTCGAAGCCGCGCTGGGCCTTGGTGCGGTGGTACGCGATGTCCGGCAGGAAGTACGTATACGAGCCGTCCCGCTTGCGCAGCACCCGGTCCTTGGTGTCGCCGTACTCCGATGTCTTGAGCCAGAGCGCGCCATCCTGCTCGTAAGTGAGGCCTCTGCCATCGAGCTCGGCCAGCGTCTCCGCCAGCAGGTCCTGGCGGTACACCTCGCTCTCGCTGTAGACAACGTCGAACTCGACACCGAAGTCCGCGAGGTCGCGATTCTGTTCCTCCCGCTGCGTGCGCACCGCCGCATCACGGCAGCGGTCGAGGCCCTCCGACTCCGGCAGCTCGGCGATCGTCGGCTCCTGCTCCAGCAGCTGTCGCGCCAGCTGCTCCAGATAGGCGCCGTGGTAGCCGCCCTCGGGAATCTCCGCCTCGCGGCCCGCGGCCTGCTGCACGCGCGCCCAGAGCGAGGCCGCCAGGCGCTCGATCTGGAGGCCGGCGTCGTTCACGTAGAACTCGCGCACGACGTCGTGGCCGGTGGCCTCGAGCAGCGCGGCGATGGCGTCGCCCAGCGCGGCCCCGCGGCCGTGTCCCACGTGCAGCGGCCCTGTGGGGTTGGCGGACACGAACTCGACGTTGACCCTGCGTCCCCGGCCCGTGGCGGAGCTCCCCCACGAGTCACCGGCCGCGAGTATGTCCCGCAGCACTTCGACCACCGCCGCATCGGCAAGCCAGAAGTTGATGAACCCGGGGCCGGCGATCTCCGTGCGGGTCACCAGCCCCTGCGGCGCTTCCAGATGAGCAATGATGGTCTCCGCCAGCTCACGCGGGGGCCGCTTCAGCGGCTTGGCGAGCTGGAGCGCCACGTTGGTGGCGAGGTCACCGTGCGAGGTGTCCCGCGGGCGGTCGAGCTGGATGGACGTGCCGGGCGCTCCCAGCGCGGCCACGACCTCCTCTAGCGCCTCGCGGAGCCTATCGGCTCCTACGCTCAGGATTCCGCTCCCTTTTTCTTCGCGGTCTTGGAGCTGTCCGACTTCTTGCCGGACTCCTGCTTCGGCTTGTCTCCCGACTCCCTCTTGGCCTCACCTTCGGACTTCCCTGCTCCGGAGCGGCCGTAGTCCGTTATGTAGAATCCGGAGCCCTTGAAGTGAATCCCGGCCCCGCCGGTAATCTGCCGCTCCCCCGGGGTGTCGCACTCGGGACACTTGGTGAGCGTCGAGTCCGTAATCCTCTGAAACGCATCGTACGCGTGTGCGCAGTTCGGGCAGCGGTAGCTGTACGTCGGCATGCTCGCAAGTCCAGTAATTACAACAGGATAGGCAACTTACCCCGGAGGCGGCCCGGGGTCAAGCGGGCGGTCTGAAGCTCCCCCACGCGGCCCGCAGCGCATCACTGATCTCGCCGACCGTGGCCCGCGCCCGGACGGCCTCTATGATCGGCGGCATCAGAGGGGCGTCACCCTCCGCGGCGCCCCTCAGGGCCTCCAGCGCCGCGTTCCAGGCCCCTTCATCCCGATCCGCGCGCGCCCGCCGCACCCGCTCCACCTGCCGCACAGCCAGCGCGGTGTAGTCCGGCTGCGCGGGGAGGGCCGGAGCCGCACCTTCGGTGAACCGGTTCACACCCACGACGACCACGTCGCCCGCCTCCACGGCCCGCTGATACTGGTACGCGGAGCGGGCGATCGCGTCCTGCAGGTGGCCACCCTCGATGGCGCGTGCGGCGCCGCCCCACCCCGCGACCTCGTCCAACAGCTCGCGGGCGGCTCCCTCGAGCCGATCGGTGAGATCCTCCACATAGTAGGAACCCCCCAGGGGGTCCGCCGTCTGCGCGGCACCTGACTCGTATGCCAGGATCTGCTGCGTTCTGAGCGCCAGGTGCGCCGCCTCAAGGCTCGGCAGCGAGAGCGCCTCGTCGAAGCTGTTGGTGTGAAGCGACTGAGTCCCGCCCAGCGCCGCGGCAAGCGCCTGCACGGCGACGCGCACGACGTTGTTCAGGGGCTGCTGCGCCGTGAGGGTCGACCCGCCGGTCTGCGTGTGGAACCTGAGCAGACAGCTCTTGTCGCTCCCGCCATAGCGCTCCCGCACGAGGGACGCCCACAGGCGCCGCGCAGCCCGGAACTTGGCGACCTCCTCGAACAGGTCGTTGTGCACTGCGAAGAAGAACGAGACGCGCGGCGCGATCTGCTCGATGTCGATCCCTGCCGCGACCGCTCGATCCAGGTACTCCAGGCCGTCGGCGAAGGTGAACGCCAGCTCCTGCACGGCCGTCGCCCCGGCCTCCCGCATGTGGTAGCCGCTCACCGAAATGGGGTTGAACTGCATTCCCTCGTCGGCCACGAAGCGGAAGATGTCGGTGACAAGCCGGAGCGAGGGCTCTACCGGGTAGATGTACGTGCCCCGCGCGACATACTCCTTGAGCACGTCGTTCTGGATCGTGCCGCGCAGCTTGCCCCGCGCGGCGCCCTGCTCCTCCGCCACCACGATGTACATCGCGAGCAGGATGGCGGCCGTCGAGTTGATCGTCATCGAGGTGGAGACTTCCTCGAGCGGGATCCGGTCGAACAACTGCGCGAGGTCGTCCACCGTGTCGATCGCCACCCCGGCGCGGCCCACCTCGCCGGCGGAGACCTCCTCATCCGAGTCGTGTCCCATCTGGGTGGGGAGATCGAACGCCACGGAGAGTCCCGTCTGGCCCGCCTCGAGCAGCGCGCGGAAGCGCGCGTTGGTCTCCTCGGCCGTCCCGAAGCCCGCGTACTGGCGCATCGTCCAGAGGCGGCCGCGGTACATCGTGGGGTGGATGCCGCGAGTGAAGGGAAACTCGCCCGGGTCCTCGCGGGGTACGCCCGCGTCGCCCGGCCCGTAGACCTGGTCGATGGGAAGCCCGGACGGGGAGCGCCGCTCGTTGCTCACTTGGCCGCTACCGAGTCGACCTCCGCGACGGTGCGCTCGACGAACGCGACATCCCCCCTGCTGCCGATCAGCAGGGGTGTGCGCTGGTGCAGCTCCGTGGGCTGGATGTCCAGGATGGGCGTGACCCCGTCGGACGCCGCGCCGCCCGCCTGCTCGGCGATGAACGCGAGCGGCGATGCCTCGTACAGCAACCGCAGCTTCCCGTGGGGCGCCTTTGAATCGGCCGGATACATGAACACGCCGCCCGAAAGCAGGTTGCGATGGAAGTCCGCCACCAGCGAGCCGATGTAGCGCGCGTTCTTGCGATGCTCGGTGCTTTCGACGCCCTTGAACTCCTGCACTACCCGCCGGTAGCCATCCGACCAACGCTGGTAGTAACTCTCGTTGATGGAGTAGTACTTCCCGATTTCGGGGGTCTTGATGTCGGGGTTCACCAGCAGGAACTCACCAATGGTGGGATCCAATGTGAACGCATGCACTCCACGGCCCACCGTATACACGAGCACCGTGCTGGATCCGTGGATCACGTAGCCTGCCGCGATCTGCCCGCGTCCCTTCTGGAGACAGTCCTCCAGCGTGCCGGGGCCGCTCTCGGTCACGCGCTGGTGGATCGAGAAGATCGTGCCGATCGAGACGTTCACGTCGATATTGGACGAGCCGTCCAGCGGATCGTGCAGCAGCACGTACTTGCCGGGGTTGTGTTCCTCCGGGATCGGGAACGGCTCGGCATCCTCCTCCGACGCCATGACACACACCCGCCCCGTGTACGCGATGGACTGGATCATCGTGTCGTTCGCGATGACGTCGAGCTTCTGCTGCTCCTCACCTTGCACGTTGGTCCTGCCGAACGCGCCCAGCACATCCACCAACCCCGCGCGCCGCACGTACCCGGAGATCACCTTTGCGGCGAGCGCGATGTCGTAGAGCAGCTGGGTAAGCTCACCGGTGGCCTCGGGGTGCAGGCGCTCCTGCTCGAGGATGAACCGCTCGATCGTAACCAGTGACGAATCCGGCACCGTAGCCCCTCCCAAGCCGTGGTTGGTCCCCCCTGGATCACCTCAAGATAGCGCCCATCCGAACGGATCGTTACCGTGCCGCCGCGGTCGGTGCGCCACACGCGCGTGCCGCCCTGACGCAGCCGCTCCAATACTGCCGGCGCCGGGTGGCCATAGGAGTTGGCCCCCACGCTGATCACCGCGACTGCTGGTTGAACGGCGGCCAGCCACTCGGCGCCGGTGCTTCCAGCGGAGCCGTGGTGGCCCACCTTGAGGAGATCGGCCTGCCCCACCGACGCGAGGAGCCGCTCCTCCACTGGATGGCCCACGTCGCCGGCGAGCACTGCCTCGAAGCAGCCATAGCTGAGCTTGAGCACGACGGAGTTCTCGTTGGGCACGACCTGGCTGCGCATCCACTGCGCCGACGGGTGGATCACCGCGACCACCACCGAGTCGACAATGAGCGTGTCGCCCGCGCGGGCCGCGCGCCACTCGATGCCTCCGCCGTCCAGCACGGCCAGGAACTCGAGATAGAGACCGCTCGCCAACGGCTGGCCCGGCTCCAGCACCAGGCCTGCGTCGATCCGGCGCAGCACGGAGGGCACCCCTCCCAGATGGTCGGCGTCACCGTGCGACACTATCAGCGCCGCCAGCCGCCGCACGCCGCGGCGCTCGAGGAACGGCACGACGACGCGCCGCCCCGCATCACCGGCGGCGCCCAGAGGACCCCCGTCCACCAGGAGCCAGCTGCCCCGGGGCGTCCTGATCGCTATGGCGTCGCCCTGCCCCACGTCGAGGACGTGAATTGCCAGGTCACCCCCGCGGTCGCGCCTCTCCCCGATCGCCAGTGCGACCAGGAGCCAGCTGAGCGCCGCAAACCAGCCGAGCAGCTTCATGCCAAGCCGGCGCCAACCCGGTCGGGTACGCGCCAGGTAGAACGCCGCCGCGGCCAGCACCAACCAGGGCGCCGCGAACGCGGGCCCGCCGGCCCCGCTCACGTGCCCGAGCGGGAGCGCCGCGCCGGCCCGCGCCACGCTTTCGATCGCGGCCAGGACGAGTCCCGTGCCCCCGGCCGCGATATCCCCCAGCACCAGGCTCGCCACGATCCCGGGAACCGCGATCCCCGCCAGGGGCACCGCCACCAGATTTGTGACGAGCCCCGCGAGGGCAACGCTGCCGAACGCGAACGCGGTCACGGGCGCGGTTGCGAGCGTCGCGCCGGCGGACGCTGCAGCCAGACGGACGAGCGGCCGGCGAGCCAGTCGGCCACTGAGGAGTGCGCCGGCAGCGCCTGTCCCCCACACGGCCGCCACTGAGAGCCACGCACCCACGGCCGTGGCCGCGCCAGGCTCGATCAGCAGAACCGCCAGCAGAGCCACCGCGAGAACGGCCGAGGAGGGCGGGTGGCGCTGCCTGGCCCTGGACACGGCGTGGATCGAGAGGAAGCCCGCCGCCCGTGTGGCCGGGGCCGGAAACCCCAACAGCGACACGTAGCCCCATATCAGCACACAGCTGATGAGCCAGGCGGTGGGGCGACGCACCACGCACCCGAGCGCGACGATCAGCCACGCCGCGAGCAGACCGACGTGGAGACCCGAGATGGCGAGCAGATGCGCGAGGCCGGCGTCGGTAAATTCGCGCCGGAGGGAGACGGGAATATCCTCACGGCGGCCGATCACCATCGCCTCGACGAGCCCAGCCCGCGCCCCGTACAGAGCGCGGACGCGCCGCGCTACGGCGTCACGCACCACGAAGCGGCGACTGCGGGGAGCCCGCAGCACCCTTACGTGCGACACCCGCATCACGCCGCCCGGTCGAACCGCTCCCACTGCGACCACGCGGCTACCGGCCGGAACCGTGCGGTCGTCCAGGCGAAGCCGAAGGGTCCCGCGACACCTGGAGTCCCGCACCGTGGCGGTAGTGGTGCCGCGGCTTCCCGGCGCGTCGTGCACCGCAAGTGTCAGCGCATGGCGTCCCGGCCGGAGGCGCCGGGAGCAACTCTCCGCACTCTCGCCCGCCCGCACCGAACCCGTGGCGGCGCCCAGTATCGCTGCGGCGAGGAGCGCCCCAGTGGCCGGCCGGCGCCAGAGCACGACTGCAATGATGGCCCCGGCCGGCCAAATCAGTGCGCCTGGGATCAAAAAGACGAGGCCGGTCCAGAGACCGGCCCCGTAGGTGATCGCGAGTCGGGCAACGGGCGGCGCCACCGCCAGCTACCCCGCTCCGACTGCTAGTGTCCCTTGCGCGGTGCCGCTTTCACCTTGCGCATGCCGTCGAGCAACATTACCGCGATGTCGGCGCGCGGCTGGTCGGCCTGGGCCGAGACTCGCGCGAGCACCTCTCCCGTCGGTTGCGCCACGTACTGCGGCGGCAGCCGGTTCAGCGTGTAGACCAGCACGTCCTCCCGGCACATCTCGCAGCCACAGAAGTCCTCGACAGTGGCCACCACCTTGTCGTACTCCTCGATGACCAGGTTCTCGACCAAGTTCTTTATCCCACGATGGCCAACTCCCGGCCCGTCTGTGCGGGCACAGCGGTGAAGGTTGCACCAGTAGTGCCGGAGATGCGGACCGTGTGGTACGAACCGATCCAGTCCGGCGGCCCCTCGACCAACACGATCTTGTTGGTTCGCGTCCGGGATTGCAAGAGGCCCCCGCGGCGGGAGACCTTCTCGACCAGGACCTCCTGCGTGGATCCCACCAACTGGATGTTCTTGCGCCGCGCCACGTCGCGCACGACCGCGATGATCCGCTCCAGCCGCTCGCCCGCCACTCCCTCGGGCACCGGGTCGGGCAGCCGCAGCGCGCCCGTGCCCTCCCGCGGCGAGTACCGGAACGTGAATGCGTCGTCGAACCCGACTTCCCGCACCAGGGTCTCGGTGTCGAGGAAATCCTCCTCGGTTTCGCCCGGGAAACCCACGATGATATCCGTCGTGACGGCGAGGCCCGGAACCGCGCTCCGCAGCCGCTCGACGCAATCGAGGTACTGCTCACGCGTGTAGCGCCGGCCCATGCGCTTGAGAACGGCCGTCGAGCCGCTCTGCACCGGCAGGTGCACGTGCTCGCACACCGACTCCACCCGGGCCATGGCCTCGACGACCCGTGGTGAGAAGTCATTGGGATACGGGCTGGTGAACCGCACGCGGCTGATGCCGGCAACGGTCCCCACCGCCTCCAGCAGATCGGCGAAGTCGTGCTCACCTTCCCGGTAGCTGTTCACGGTCTGACCCAGGAGGGTCACCTCGGTTATCCCCCTGGCTGCGAGGTCCCCTACCTCGCGAACGACGTCGGAGAGATTGCGGCTGCGCTCGCGCCCACGCGTCATCGGAACGATGCAGAACGTGCACCGGTAATCGCAGCCGCGCTGTACTGTGACGAAGGCCCCTACGCGATCGCCCGTTCGCTCCGCTGGAATGTCCTCGTAGTGCTCCCACGACTTGAACTCGACGTCGGCGGCGCGCCGGCCAGCGGCGGCCTGGGCGATCAACTCCGGTAGTCCGCGGTATCCGTCCGGCCCCACCACGAGATCGACGTGCGGCGCTCCATCCAGCAGCCGCGTCCCGAGCCGCTGCGCCATGCACCCCACGACGCCGAGCACGACGCCCGGCCGCTTGTGCCGCTTCAGCTCCCCGATGCGGCCGATCACCCGCTGCTCCGCCCTGTCGCGCACGGCACACGTGTTGACCAGCATCACGTCGGCCGCCGCCGGATCATCGGTCACCTCGTAGCCCTCCCGTCCGAGCCCTCCCAGAATCAGCTCGGTGTCGGCCACGTTCATCTGGCAACCGTAGGTCTCGACGTAGACGCGCTCCATGGATCGACGTTCAGCGGGTCGGCGCGCAGCGTGCCGTCGGGCTCCAGCGCGAGCGCGGCGGCGAAGCGGCCCGGCACGAGTCGGTCACTCGGCACGTACGCTGAGAGGTAGTCCTCGGTGAGAGCCTCGAACCGTCCGCCCGAGCGCCGCAGCAGCACGAGGTCCGCCCTGCCACCGCTGCGCGCCGCACGATAGGACGATCCCTTCTCGCTGCCCAGAGCCCGCAACTCCGCGGCTCGGCCCACGACGGTTTCGGGCTCGACCGGCGCGCCGATGCGCGGGGCCGCCGCGCCGGGCCGGGCCGAGTACGGGAAGACGTGAAGGTAGGTGAACGGCAGCGCCTCGATGAGATCACGCGTAGCGGAGTGGTCTTCTGCCGTCTCCCCGGGGAATCCCACCATCACGTCGGCTCCGAGTCCGAACGCCGGCAGACGGCCGGCCAGCCACTCGATGCGATCCCTGTACTTCGCGGCCGTATACCAGTGGCGCCCCATGAGCTTGAGCAGCCGGTCGCTCCCCGACTGCAGAGGCGCATGCAGGTGGGGGGCTAGCCGCTCAGGCGCACCGATCATCAGATCGGCGAGCGTGTCGTCCACCTCGGTAGCCTCGACCGACGAGAGACGAATGCGCACAGTCGGCACCGCGGCCACAAGCCGCTCCACGAGCCGGCCCAGCGTCATCCCGTCGTCGCGGTCCTTCCCGTAGCTCCCGATGTGCACGCCCGTCAGCACCAGCTCGGCGTGGGAGGCCGCGAGCGCCTCGGCCTCACGCACGATCTCCTCCGGCGAGCGCGAGCGGTTGGCGCCGCGCGCCAGGGTGGTCGCGCAGAACGTGCAGTGCTCGTCACACCCGTCCTGGATCTTGAGCCAGGCTCGCGCGCCGCGGCCAAAGGAGCGCAGCACCGGGTCCACTCCGTCGGGCGGCAGCCCGAGAGCCTCGAGCACGAGCGTCGGGTCCGCACCCCCCACGACCCCGACGACTCCGGGCAGCGCCGCTATGGCTCCACCGTCCAGCGCCGCCGCGCAGCCGGTCACGACCGTGCGCACCGCATCGTTGCGGCGGGCGAGACGACGCACCAACCCCCGCATCTTCGACTCGCTCACGTGCGTCACCGTGCACGAGTTCACGACTGCGGCATCGGCATCGGCCGGGTCGGCCACGACGGCCGCGCCGGCGGCCTCGATGGCCTGGCGCAGGACCTCGCTGTCGTACTGGTTGGCCTTGCAGCCGAAGGTGTGCAGGAAGACTCGCGTCACGGCAGGATGATGACGCCAAGTGAGAGCTGCCACGCCCGCTCACTCGCCCCACCACCATCCCGCTTCGCTCGCTCGAGCCCGATGTCGAAGAGTGCGCGCCCGCCGGCAGCCCGGAAACCAACGCCCACGGTGAGGTCTATCTCCCGCGGCTGGTCCGGCGTGTTGCTGAACGGCAGCTGCGCATAACGGAATCCAAACCGGACCGGGATCTTCCCGCCGCGATTGAGTTCCAACCCTGCCCCGACAGACCACGTGTCGAAGGCGTTCGCGCCGCCCACGGCCGCCAGATCCGCCGCCGCATCCGACCAGGAGCTCCACACCACCGTCGTCGCAAACATCACGCGCGAGACCGGCCGGTACTGG
>JAUVTI010000233.1 GCA_030601605.1 Gemmatimonadales bacterium | reverse complement strand
GCCCAAGCCGTGCGCCTCGGCGCGGCCGCCTTCTTCGTAACGAATGGGGCGCTGGTGAGGATGAGGAATCGAGTGAGATCGAGCCGGCGCTAGACAGGTGTCGGACGTCTAACCCCTGAGCAGCAGCGCGACCACGGCCAGGGCGGTGGGGGCCCAGAAGACGAACATCCACTTGACCAGCTTGGCCTCCAGCTCCGCCAGCCGGCGCTCGAGCTGGGCGTCAACGCGTGCGAAGCCTGTCTCCATGTCTCTACGTACCTCTGCTATCCGCTGCTCCAGCTTGGCGTCGAGGTAACCGACACGCTGCTCCAGCTTGGCGTCGAAGCGCGCGAAGTTCAGCTCGTTCAGCTCGCGGAGGTCGGTGCGATAGGTGGCATCCACAGCGTTGAACCAGTCGACGAGCTCATTCGCGAGCTCGTCGCCGAAGGTCTCGTAGAATCTACGCGACAGTTTGGCGGTGACCGGCATCCGCCACTCTAAATGTACGGGCGACCCAAGGTGTAGGCAAAGGCTTGCAGGCCGGGGTAGAATGGCTCCCGCCTCACTCGCTGAGAGCAGCCTCCACCGCTTTGGGATTGCGGGCGGCGACCCGCAGCAGTGCTCGGGCCGGGCCTTCCGGACGACGGCGACCCTGCTCCCAATTGCGCAGCGTCGCCGGGCTGACACCGATCATGAAGGCAAACTCGGTCTGGGTCTTTCCCAGTCGCTCCCGTATGGCCCTGACGTCGGCGGGCCGGACCGTCGTCCTGCGGCTCGGCGCCATGCGGCCTCGGCGGATCCTCCCGGCCTGCTTGATGCTCGTGACGAGCTTGTCGAAGTCCTGTTTTTTCATCCGAACTCCTCTCGGATCAGCCGCCGCAGCACCCTAAGCTGGCTCGGGGTGAGGTCCTCCTGCTCCGCCTTGGGATAGGCAAAGAGCATGTAGCACAGCTCCGTGCCGGGCTCCCAGAAGTAGATGACGCGGACCCCGCCCCGCTTGCCACGCCCTCCGCCGCCCCACCGGATCTTGCGGAGGCCGCCCGTCCCGCGGATTGCCGTACCTTGTGCCGGTCGCAGGGCCAGGGCCACTTGGAGGCGGCGGTACCCCTCGTCGGTGAGGAGTTTCCCAATCTGCGCGGTGAAGACCGGCGTCTCGACGAACCACATCGGAAAACTACGCCAGTGGCGTAGTTAGGGCAAGACGAGGTGGGATAGGGGGTCCATTGGAAGTCCGGGACACGCCGCCACTCTACGTTCGGCACGTGCTATGGCCCGTATTCTAGTTATGCAAAGTGGAGCGATTTGCAGCGGTGCGCCCTCGCAGGGTCATCGGACCGAGGCGAGGGTTACTCCAGCAGCCTGCGCACCTCCGCGGCGACTGCCGCCATTGAGTCCGCATCCGCCAGGCCGATCCGCTTTTCCAGGCGCTCCTTCGGGATCGCGCCGATCGCCCCGCACTTCGCGTAGCTGGCCCTGCGCAGTCCCTTGCCGCGTACGGTGGGGCGCGACGGTCCCGGCTGCGTGGTTAGGGGGATCAGGACGATGTCGGGCGCGTACCGGTTCCACGCGTCGACGCTCAGCACAAGCGCAGGGCGCGGTTTGGGATGCTGTAGCGGAACCACCGTCCAGATCTCGCCGCACAGCATCAGTCGCTCCGGTCGAACGCCTCGGCCGCCAGGCGCTGCCACTCGACATCCTCCGCTCGATCGGCGGGCTCGACGCCCGCATGGTAGAATGCCCGCAGCTCCGCCACCCAGCGGGCGTGCCCGCGGCCGGCGAGGGCCTCCTGGAGCAGCTGCTCGATCTTCTCGGATCGGTTGTCGCCCGGGGCGCGATCCACGGCCTCGAGCAAATCGGGATCCAGGGTGATGGTGACGCGGTGCTTCACGGCGACATCCAGGCTTGTGATGGTATGATGCCAAGTAATAGACTCAGTATGATTCTGTTGCGCCACGGGTCGTCAAGCGAGGCGCCAACTTGATGGCCGCAACAATCGTGACTATACTGGTCATATGAAAAAGACCAAAAAGGTCACGAAGCGCCGCGGCGGTCCGGCGAAGGTCTCCGAGCTCAAGGCGTCGCTCAGCCAGTACCTCGCCCGCGTGAAGAGCGGCGAGGAGGTGGTGATCACGGAGCACGGCCGGCCGATCGCGAAGCTGGTGCCGCTGCTGCAGGTCGCAGCGGCGGACGCCGACCGGTTGCGAGAGCTGGAGCGCCGGGGCCTCATCAGCGTCGGGCGGGGACGGGTGTCCGAGCGGCTATGGAAGCTGCCGCCGGGCGAGGACCCCACGGCATCGGTGCGGAAGGCGCTGCTCGAGGAGCGGGAGTCCGGCCCGTGAAGTTCTGGGACGCCTCGGCGGTGGTTCCCCTGTGCGTGAGTGAACACCGCAGCGACGAACTCGGGGAGCTGCTGCGTGGCGATCCCGAGCTGGCCGTCTGGTGGGGCACGCCGGTGGAGGTAGCCTCGGCCCTGGCCCGGCGGGCCCGGGAGGGGGTGCTGCCGAGCGGCGCCGACGACCGCGCCCTGGCCAGGCTCGCGGTCCTCGCCGAGGCGTGGGTCACAGCGAACGCCACCGAGGAGGTTCGCCAGCTGGCGCTGCGCCTGCTCCGCGTCCACGCGCTGCGCGCGAGCGACGCGCTGCAGCTGGCGGCGGCGCTGGTGTGGGCCGAGCAGCGGCCTGCGGGCCTGGGCTTCGTGGCGCTCGACGACCGCCTCGGTGATGCTGCGCGGCGGGAGGGCTTCACGGTCCTGCCGGCGGGGTACGTAGATTCCCCGCGACAATGACACCATTCAACGGACTGCGTATGG
>JAUVTI010000243.1 GCA_030601605.1 Gemmatimonadales bacterium | reverse complement strand
GCGTGCTGCCCTAACCACGGCCCAGCAGCTCGGGCAGGGGAGGCCCAAAGAGCACGATGGCGTCCCGGGCGATCTGCGGGAATGGCGCGAGCCGCCGCCGCCAACGGTGCCGCGCCTGGGCGAGAGCGTAGGCCACCGGTGCGAGCTGGACGCCGTAGCTGGAGCGAAGGCGGTCTACCTGGCTCAACAGGCCTGCGAGGGCCTTCTCCCGCGACGCGGCGTCGGCCGTGACCACCAGAACGTCGAGATCGCTGCCGATCGTCTCCGCACCCCGTGCGGCGCTGCCGAACAGGGCCAGGCTGCGGAGCCGTCGGCCGCCGGGCCCGGTGCGCGCGGCCTTCAGGAGCTCTCTCCGCAGGTCGGCGAACAGCGATTGCTCGGCCCTGAACAGCTCCTGGAGCGCAGGGGTGAGGTGGTGGCTCGAGTTGAGCGAGACCAGGAAGTCGCGTCCGCCCTCGAGGCGGTGGACCACTTCCAGCGCGACCAGGTCCTCCAGCGCCGCCTGGGTGCTCCGGTGCTGTATTGCGGCCCGTCGGGCGAGCTCCCGCTGGGTCATCGGATCGCCCCCCGCGCTGAGGACCCGGAGAACGCCCACCTTGGCCCGGGTTCCCAGGACGTGGGTCAGCGAGCCTCGGAGCGGGCTGGGCAACGCTGGCACGCGGAGTGGCATATGCAGTAAAGTAGCCATTTGGCTACTTTGTCGCAAGCGAGCGAACCCCCGCCCTTCAGCCCCCTACCCCACCCGCCGCGTCTTGCGCCGCATGAAGTCCATCAGGATGTACTGCCCGAGGGTCATCGTGTTCGTGAAGTAGGCCTTCCCGCGCGCGATCTCACACACCTTCTTCACGAACTCCACGAGCGCGCGCTCGCGCGCGAGCATGAACGTGTTGATCATGATCCCCGAGCGCTTGCAGATGGAGACCTCACGGTAGGTCTGCTTCAGGATCATGGGGTCGAGTCCCATGGAGTTGACGTACACATGGCCGTTGGCCTGGGTGATCGCCGACGGCTTGCCGTCGGTGATCATGATGATCTGCCGCATGTCCTTCTTCTGGGCGAGGAGGATGCGGCGCGACAGCTTGAGCCCCTCGGCCGTGTTGGTGTGATACGGGCCCACCTGAGCGCGGGCCAGCTTGGCCAGTGGGATCTCCTCGGCGGTGTCGTGGAACAGCACTACCCGGATCGAGTCACCCGGGAACTGCGTGCGGATCAGGTGCGTGAGCGCCAGCGCGACCTTCTTGGCCGGGGTGAACCTGTCTTCCCCGTACAGGATCATCGAGTGTGAGCAGTCGAGCATCAGTACGGTGGCGGCGCTCGAGCGGTAGTCGGACTGATGCACCATCAGGTCGGGGTAGTCGAGGTCCATCGGGACCTTCAGTCCGTTCCTGGCGATCGCGTTGGTGAGGGTGGCGGGCACGTCCAGATTCAGCGTGTCGCCAAACTCGTACGGCTTGGAGACAGCCTCGGCTTCCACCCCGGTCGCCAGGTGCGACGTGTCGTGCGCGCCGAAGCTCGACTTGCCGACGCTTCCCAGCAGGTGTCTGAGCGCCCGGTAGCCGAGGAAGTCGAGCGCCCTGTCGGTCAGGTTGAACTCCACGTTCTGGGCCGCCGACTTGGCCTGCCCGCCCGGTCCGAACATCTGTTGCTGGCTCGACGGCATCTGCGGCGGGGCATCGCTCACGTTGAGGTAGCCCTTATCCACGAGCCGCTGCACGACCTGGTCGATCAGGTCCGCGAGCTGCTGCTGGATTTCGGCATCGCGCTGCTCGTCACCGGTGGACTCTCCCCGCAGCGCATCGAGCATCTCGGGGCTGAGCTGCCCCGACTCCATCAGGGCCTGCACGATGGCCTGCTTGAGCGCGTCGAGTGAGCGGTCGCCGTCACCCTCGTTGCCGAGCTCACCCCAGAGGGGATGGTAGGCCGGACCGCCCGCGAACCCCGACTGGAGCAGGAAGTCGCTCAGCTGGTCCAGCAGCTCCTCGAGGTTGATCGCGTCGAGGAGCTGGGGCAGATACTTCGAGTATGTGGTAATGCGCATAGTATTCAGACGCCCTCTGTACCTATTAAACTGAAACCCAAGAGAAGTTCTCGCAATGACCGAGGGACCCACGATCCGCCCGCCGGCCCAGCGCCCTGTCGCGTTTGGCGCCCTGCGGCACCGCAACTTCCGGCTGTTCTTCGGCGGAATGGTGGTGTCGCTGGCGGGGATGTGGATGCACCGGGTCGCCCAGTCGTGGCTCGTGCTCGAGCTCACCGACTCGCCGTTCTACGTCGGTCTCGTGGACTCGCTCAGCTACCTGCCGGTCCTGCTGTTCTCGCTCTACGCCGGGGCGTTGGCAGACCGCGTGTCCAAGCGGCGGATCGTCATGGCGACGCAGACGGGCGCCATGGTGCTCGCGTTCGCGTTGGCCGCGTTCGTATTCACCGACACCGTGACGATCTGGCACATCATGGTCGTAGCTGCGGGCATCGGCATCGCCCTGGCCTTCGACATTCCGGCGCGGCAGGCGTTCATCGT
>JAUVTI010000066.1 GCA_030601605.1 Gemmatimonadales bacterium | reverse complement strand
GGTAGAAGTAGATATCAAAGTGCTCGGTCTTGAGCACCTCGAAATCCAGGCTCTCATACTGCACCTTGTTCTGACCGAAGTACTGCGCCTCGGCCCGCTGCACGGGCACCAGCGCAGCGGCGCACACGAGCGCCGCACCGGCCAGGAAAGGCAGTTTTCGGGTCAATCCCATCAAACCCCCAGAGGCGGGTTCCGCTGTCATATTAAGACATTGTAGGTTAGCAAATGTTCCGTGCAAAAGTGAGCCCTCGGGGCATACCACACTCTCAAAGGACCCAGGAGACTCATCCTCGTGACCACGCAGCGGTCCCCGACCCCGCAGAAGGCCGCCCGCGACGCCCGAGCCCGTCTCAGGGCCCTGGCGAGCCCCGAGGTGGCGGCCGGCGGCCGCAAGTTCTTCAAGCAGGGAGACTCGGTTCGCCTGCTCGGTGTCAGGGCGCCCCAAGTGCGGGCTCTGGCGGGCGAGCTGTACCGGGAGGTGAAGTCCGCCTGGCATGTCGCGGACGCAGTGGCGTTCTGCGACGCCATGTCCCGGGCTCGGGAGCTCGAGGCCAGGGTGTTGGGCGTCCTGCTGCTGGGCCGCTACCGCCGCGTCTACGAGCGGACCTTGCTGCGCCGTGTGGAGCAGTGGATCAGGCAGGGGCGCTTCGCCAACTGGGCCGAGATCGACGCCCTGGCGCCGGGGGTCGTGACCCCTCTCATCGAACGGTTTCCGGACCTGGTCCCCCGCGTGACTCGCTGGACCTCGTCCCGCAACCAGTGGATGCGGCGTGCGGCGGTGGTGAGCCTCGTGCTCCCGGCCCGGAGGGGTGAGAAGCTCGACGTGGCGTATCGCGTCGTGCGGGGACTGCTCGACGACCGGGAGGACCTGATGCACAAGGCCTGCGGCTGGCTGCTGCGCGAGGCCGGCAAGACCGACATGGCCCGGTTGGAGCGCTTCCTGCTGCAATACGGAAGCCGCATGCCGCGCACCTCAGTTCGCTACGCCATCGAGCGCTTCCCCGAGCGCAAACGCAAGCAGCTGCTAATGGAGACGAAGACGCCGGCGAGCAGCCGGTGATTAGCCCTCTGGGGAGCGGTTGGCGGCAAGGGGGCCGGCCCGCGCACGGACCGTCCCCGATTGATGTCGCCGGCCACTGACTCCTACTGGCTGATCCCTTCCAGGTCGAGCAGGAAGGCATAGTTGAACGCCGTCTCCTGCATCCGCCGGAACCGGCCGGAGGCGCCCCCGTGGCCCGCCTCCATGTTGATCTTGATGATGAGCCGGTTGTCGTCGGTCTTCGTGGCCCGCAGCTTTGCAACCCACTTGGCCGGCTCCCAGTACTGCACCTGGGAGTCGTGCAGCCCCGTGGTCACCAGCAGGTTGGGGTAGTCCCTTGCCTCGACCTGGTCGTACGGCGAGTAGGAGAGCATGTAGTGGTAGTACTCTTCGTCGTTCGGGTTGCCCCACTCGTCGTACTCCGAGGTCGTGAGCGGAATGCTCTCGTCGAGCATCGTGGTGACCACATCCACCCACGGCACGCGCGCGACCACTCCGTTGAACAGCTCTGGCCTGATGTTGACGATGGCACCCATCAGGAGTCCGCCGGCGCTCCCGCCCATTGCGTAGAGGTGATCCGGTGACGTGAACCCGGCCGCCACCAGGTGCTCGCCGCACGCGATGAAGTCGGTGAACGTGTTCTTCTTGTTGAGCAGCTTCCCGTCCTCGTACCACCAGCGGCCCATCTCCATGCCGCCGCGGACGTGCGCGATGGCATACACGAATCCGCGGTCCAGCAGGCTCAGGCGCGAGGAGCTGAACGTCGCGCTCATGCTGGAGCCGTAGGAACCGTAGCCGTAGAGCAGCAGCGGGTTCCCACCGTCGCGTTCGATGCCCTTGCGGTAGACGAGCGAGATGGGCACCCGCACACCGTCGTCGGCCGTCGCCCAGAGCCGCTCGGTCACGTAGTCCGCCGGATCGAAGCCGCCCAGCACCTCAGTGCGCTTGAGCAGCTCGCGTTCGCGCGAGTCCATCTCGTAGTCGTACACCGACATGGGCGTCGTCATGGACGAGTAGTTGTAGCGCAGGACCTTGGTTTCGAAGTTCGGGTTGGTGCCGATCCCCGCCCAGTACGTTGGCACGCCGAAGTCCAGATAGTGCGCGCCCTCGCCCTCCCACGGCATGATGCGGAGCTGGGGGAGTCCGTCCCTGCGTTCGGAGACCACTAGATAGTCCGAGAAGATCTCGAAGCCTCCGAGGAGGACGTCGTCACGGTGCGCGATGACCTCGGTCCAGGCCGCCCTCCGGGTGTCGCCCACAGGGGTGCGCATGAGCCGGAAATTCTCGGCGCCGTCGTTGGTGCGGATGTAGAAGTGATCCTGGTAGTGGTCGATACTGTGCTCGTGGTTCCGTTGCCGCTGGAGGAACACCGCGAACTCCCCGTCGGGGTCGTTCGCGTCGAGGTAGCGGTACTCGTCGCTCAGGGTCTGGGAGGAGCCGATGACGATGTACGCCTTCGACTTGGTGCGGTACACGTAACTGCTGAACTCCTCGTCCGTCTCCTCGTAGACTAGCACGTCCTCGGAGGGGTCGGTCCCCAGCGTGTGCCGGTAGATCAGGTACGGGCGCAGCGTCTCGGGGTCCTGCTTCGAGTAGAACAGCGTCCGGTTGTCGTTTGCCCAGGCTACGTTCCCCGTGACATTCGGGATGACGTCGTCGAGGATCTCTCCCGTCGCCAGGTTCTTGAATCCGACGCCGTAGAACCGCCGACCCACAGTGTCGGTTGCGAACGCCATGATGTCCTGGTCGTAGCTGACGCCTCGTGGGCCGCCGGAGAAGAACCCGTGCCCTTCCGCCAACTCGTTGGCGTCGAGCATGACCTCCTCGGGTGCCTCCATGGTGTCGCGCCGCCGGGCGTAGATGGGGTACTCGCGCCCCTCCTCCCACCGGGTGTAGTACCAGTAGTCGTCGAGCTTGTAGGGAACCGACTCGTCGGTCTCGTCGATGCGGGCCTTCATCTCCTCGAAGAGCGCATCCTGGAAAACCTTCGTGTGGGCCGTCAGGGCGTCGGTGTAGGCGTTCTCGGCCTCGAGATAAGCGATGACCTCGGGGTCCTCCCGCTCGCGCAGCCAGAAGTAGTCGTCCACCCGCACGTGTCCGTGGGTGACGAGCTCCTGCGGAACCACCTTTGCTACGGGTGGTGCGGGGTCTTGTTGAACCTGTGCCGCGAGCGCGGCCGGAATTGAAGTGATGAACATGCCAGTTGTCAGAAGAAGCCTCGAAGTGAGCCGCATCGTCACGTCCTCCTCCTCGTCGGCCGCGGTGCTGGGGCTTGTGCCGGTCCGCGCCCCGCGGCTATGCATTCGTGCCCGCCGGGAGGTTTCAGGCAGTCCCGGTGGAGGCCCAAAGATGGCAGGACGGCGCTAACAGTAGAAGGGTGGGCGCGAGTGCGACAGTCGAACGGAAGTCGGCGACTCGGGACCGCATTGTGGGTCGTCGCAGTGATCATGATGGCGAGCTCGGCGGTGTACCAGCGCCGGACCGGTCCGACCCGGGCAGTGCGGGGCGAGCTGACCGTGGCCGGCGAGACCCACCGTTATCGGCTCAAGCGCAATCCGTTCACGACCGCAGAGGCCCGAATCGCGATTCCCAATCCGGGGCACGACGTGTCCGGGGCGGTGCTCTACCGGCGCTACCCAGCCGGCGACGACTACACCACTGTGCCGCTGGCGGTCGAGGACGGGGAACTCGTCGCGTACCTGCCGATTCAGCCTTCTTCCGGGAAGCTGGAGTACTACGTGGTGCTGGACACGCCCGATGGGGGTGTCTGGCTGCCGGGGCGCGACGAGACCGTGGTCCTGCGGTACAAGGACCCGGTGCCGATCGGGATTCTGGTCGCCCACATCGTGTTCATCTTCTTTGCGCTCCTGATCGGCCTGCGCGCCGGCCTCGGGGCGGCGTTCGAACCCAGCAGCTTGCGGCGCTTGGTGTGGGCCACGCTGACCTGCATGACGATCGGAGGAATGATCCTGGGGCCCATCGTGCAGAAGTACACGTTCGGCGCTTTCTGGACCGGCTTCCCCTTCGGCTACGATCTCACCGACAACAAGACGTTGATCATGTGGCTGGTGTGGGTGGTGGCTGTGGCCCTGCTTGGTCTCAAGCCGAAGAGGGATGAGCGCGCCGGCAGGGCGGCGGTCGTGGTGGCCGCCATCGTGGCGATGGTCGTGTACGTCATTCCGCACAGTCTGCGCGGCAGCGAATTCGACTACTCCCAGCTGGACCAGGGTGCGCCGTCCGCTGAGGTGGCGGATACGGTAACGCCCTGAGTCCGCCGACCCCTCCCGGACCCTACTCCCCCGCGTGGTGGCTGCCGGGGCCGCACCCCCAGACGCTTGGGGCGCGGCTCCTGCGGGCTCGGTCCGGAGTGCCGCTCAGGCGTGAACGGGTGGAGCTGCCTGACGGGGACTTCCTGGACCTGGACTGGGCGCCGGACCCCGAGACGGACGGTGCGCCCGCTCCGCTGGTCGTGCTGCTGCACGGCCTGGAAGGCTCAGCCCGCTCCAAGTATGCGCTTCAGGCATACAGGGCCCTCGGGCGCCGCGGCGTGGCGACCGTGGGGCTCAACTTCCGCGGCTGCAGCGGCGAGCCCAACCGCCTGTCCAGGATGTACCACTCCGGTGAGACGGGGGATTTGAGGTTCGTGCTGCGGCTGCTGCATGAGAGGTTCCCGCAACGCCCCCTTGGTGCGGTGGGCTTCTCCGTGGGCGGGAACGTGCTCCTCAAGTACCTGGGGGAGGTGGGAGCTGGGAACGGGTCCGTACCGGCCGTGGCTCCCGCGGCGGCGGTGGCGGTTTCGGTGCCGTTCGACCTCTCACTTGGAGCTGACTGGATCGAACGGGGTTTCTCCCGCGTGTACCGGTGCTATCTGGTTCGCAAGCTGCACCGCAAGGTGCGCCTCAAGGCAGATCGGCTGCGGTCGCTCATCGACGTCGACCGCGTGCTCGCCGCCCGCACGTTCCGCGAGTTCGACGAACTGGCGACCGCGCCGGTGCACGGTTTCGCCGGGGCCGAGGACTACTACCGGCGTTCGAGCTCTGCCCGGTTCGTGGAGCACATAAGGATCCCCACGCTCGTGATTCAGTCCCTGGACGATCCCTTCCTGCCGGCGCGCGCCGTACCCCGGGAGGCGCTCGAGTCGAACGACTCGATCGAGCTCAGGCTGTGCGGTCGTGGAGGGCACGTCGGGTTCGTGGCTGGCAGCCCCTGGCGGCCCCTGTTCTGGGCGGAGGAGACCGCGGCCGCGTATCTGGCCGAGCGCCTGTTGGGCGCCTCCGGCCCGGCGGCGGAGCGCGATTAGATTGCGAGACCTCATCACACAAGGAGACCATTGATGCCTACGAGCAGTGCTTCGGCCACCTGGAACGGCGTCCTGCGGTCCGGCAACGGCCACTTCGCCGCGGGTTCGGGAGCGTTCGAGGGCGACTACACATTCCCCACGCGGTTTGAAGGGGCGGCGGGTACCAATCCCGAAGAGTTGATTGCCGCCGCACACGCGGCTTGCCTCAGCATGGCGCTGTCGGTGGGCCTGGAGAAGGCCGGAACCCCGGCCACGTCGATCACGACCAGCGCGTCCTGCACGCTGGATATGGTCGACGGAGCGGCGAAGATCACCAAGATGCGGCTCGAGGTCAGAGGCAGGGTGGACGGCATCGACAACGATGCCTTCGTGCAGGCGGCCGAGGGTGCGAAAGAGAACTGTCCCGTGTCCAAGGCTCTCAAGGGGAACGTCGACTTCGAGTTGGACGCGGCCCTGGAGGCGTGACGGCCGTACCCATCCCGCAGCGCATTCATCGCGGTGAGCGGGACGTAGTGATCACGTGGGCGGAGGAGCACGTCGGGCACTATCCGGCGCGTGATCTCCGCCTCGCCTGTCAGTGTGCCGAGTGCCACGACGAGATGACGGGGCGGCCGCTGCTCGATCCGGGAGCCGTCTCCGATGACGTGCATGCTCTGGCGATCGATCTGGTGGGGAGCTACGCCATCCGCATCCAATGGAGCGACGGGCACGCGACCGGGATCTATCCCTACGACTTCCTGCTCTCGATCTGCCCGTGCGAGCGGTGTGTAGCCGGTCGCGGAGGCCGCTGACATGGACCCCGTCTGCCACACGCTGGTCGGCGCCGCCCTCGCCCGGACCGGGCTGGAGCGGCGCACGGCCCTGGGGACCGCCACGCTGGTCATCGGCGCGAACCTCCCCGACGTCGATATGCTCTCGTACTTCGCGGGCTCGGTGACGGCGCTCTCGTTCCGGCGGGGAGTGACGCACGGCGCGCTCGCGCTGGTCGTCCTTCCGTTCGCGTTGACCGGCGTGATGCTGCTGTGGGACCGTCTGGTGCGGCGGCGAGGCGGGCGCTCGCCTCGCGCTGCTGTGGTGCCGGGCCAGCTCCTGCTGTTGGCGGTCCTGGCGACCGCGACCCACCCGCTGCTCGATTTCATGAACGTGTACGGCATGCGCTGGCTGATGCCGTTCTCCGGTCAGTGGTTCTACGGCGATACGCTGTTCATCGTGGATCCATGGGTGTGGGCTGTCCTGGCTGCGGGCCTGGTGCTGGCCCACAGGAGGCGGCGAAGGGGACCGGCGCTGACTGCGCTGGGGGTCCTGGCCGCCTACGTCATTGTCATGGGGGCCTCCAACCTGGCGGCGCGGAGCATAGTGCTCTCGGAGGCGACCGAGCGTCTCGGACGGCGGCCGGATCGGATCATGGCGGCGCCCGTGCCGCTCAATCCGCTGCGGCGCTGGGTAGTGGTCGAGAGCGATGACGCCTACAGCTTCGCCGAGTTCGACTGGCTCGGTCGGACGCGGCTTGAGTGGCGTGATCACACGATCCACAAGTTCCCCGAGAATCCCGTGGCGATGGCGGCGACGCGCGGACCGGAGGTGCGGAAGTTCCTCGCTTGGGCGCGGTTCCCGTTCTTCGTCGTGGAGCGCCGATCGGACAGGCAGGTGGTCTACGTGGGGGACGCACGTTATACGCTGGATCCAGCCGGCTCCTGGGCGGCCGTGTCCATCGAGGTGCTGGACTAGCGGATCCGTGATGGCGTAGGGTCGACGAGAAGCGGGGACGGCGAGCTCCAACTCGCCGTCCCCGCTTCTTTCCATGGCCCAGGATGGTCTAGTTCGTCGCCAACGCCACCGGGTGGATCTGGTTCCACGGGGCGGTCTCCTCGTGGTTGTGACGCTGCACCGCGTCGCGCGCGAGCCTGACTCCCCGCAGCACGCTGCGCCGAAAGTCGGCGGAGAGCTCCTCCGTCCCCGCATCCAGCGTAACCGAAGCAACGTAGTCATTCAGGTAGCAGCGCCGGTCGGAGGGAGTGCCGTCCGGGCGGGCCAGCATGCGGTCGTGCACGATCTCCACGTCCAGGCGGACGCTGTCGCGGTACCGGAACAGTCGTGCCACCACGACGCCGTTCCCGATTCCGTCGGGGAACCGCAGCGGGATCGCAATGCGGCAACCGTCCTCTTCGGATTCGCGGGACACCGCCTGATCCGGAGCGATAGGCTGCAACATGGCCTCCACCTGGGTCGTCAGAGACGCGATCGTCTCGTCCAACTCCCGGTAGATCAGGCCAACGCTGCTGTCAGTGCATCCGGTCATGTTCGGCTCCAGGCTCCCAGCGCCAGGGTCAGCTTCGGTCCGCACGCCCTTCCTACATACACAAATTGCGAGAACCGTGCCACGGTTCCCGTGCCGCAGATCACGCTCCGAACCCGTTTGAATATAAGCGATTGCACGCACGGGTCCGAAGGGGTGCCAATATGGCGTGTGTTCCACTGTCCTGGTTGCGGTACATATCACGGGGCAGATGACAGTGTAGAGACGCTGAGGCACGCTCCAGCCTGCCGTCCGCCAAGCCTCCATCTGGCATGCTTTTCACCACCTCCTTAGAATCCAGATCGTCATGACATCGCCCCTCACTGACTTGCGCGACCGCACCCTCGACAGCCTGCGGGTTTCGGTCACCGATCGCTGCAACCTGCGGTGCCACTACTGCATGCCGGAGGAGGAGTACGTGTGGCTCCCCCGGCAGTCCATCCTGCGCCACGAGGAGACCGGGCGGCTCGTGAAGGTCTTCGCCTCGCTGGGCGTCTCGAAGGTGCGCATCACGGGCGGCGAGCCGCTGCTGAGGCGTGACCTCCCGCGGCTGGTCGAGTTGATCAAGGCGAGCCGGGGCATCGTCGACCTCGCCATGACCACCAATGGGTTGGTGCTGGAGTCTCAGGCAGCAGCGCTCAAGGCGGCGGGACTGGACCGAGTCACGATCAGCCTGGACACCCTGCGCCCCGAGCGGTTTCGCGAGTTCGCGCGCCGCGGGCGGCTGGACGACGTGTTTGCGGGAATCGATGCCGCGCACCACGCCGGCCTTCGGGGCACCAAGCTCAACACGGTGGTGATCAGGGGCTTCAACGACGACGAGATCGTCGAGATCCTGGAGTTCGGGCGCGTCAGGGGCCTCGAGGTCCGGTTCATCGAGTACATGGACGTAGGCGGGGCCACGCAGTGGTCGCCCGACGATGTCGTGCCCCGCTCCGAGATGCTGGAAGTCATTCGGCGCCACTATGGCGGCGCCGATGCGGCCGCGAGCCGGGATGACCACGGCGCGCCGGCCGAGCGGTTCCAGCTGCCCGACGGCACCGAGTTCGGGATCATCGCGTCCACGACAGCGCCGTTCTGCGGCACCTGCGGGCGGAGCCGTCTCACCGCCGACGGCGTGTGGTACCTGTGCCTCTACGCCGACCGCGGGACGGACCTGAAGGAGCTGGTGCGTGCGGGAGCTACGGACGAGGAGATCGCCGCTGCCATCGCGGCGGCGTGGAGGAGCCGCGATGACCGGGGAGCCGAGGAGCGCCTGGCTCAGCCCGGGCGCGGACCGCTGTTTCGGGTCGAAGGGCTCCGCCAGGATCCACACCGGGAGATGCATACCAGGGGGGGCTGAACCATGAGTGCACCCAAGCCGCAGTTCCACCGTGCGTTGCTCGCCATGCTGCTGCCGGCATTCGTCGCCGCCTGCTCCAGCAAGCCGCCCCCCGACTACGCTCCAGACCCCGGGGTGGTGTCCCAGATAA
Source organism: Gemmatimonadales bacterium (assembly GCA_030601605.1). GTDB lineage: Bacteria > Gemmatimonadota > Gemmatimonadetes > Gemmatimonadales > GWC2-71-9 > WVYX01. The sequence continues at coordinate 595 of JAUVTI010000066.1, read as the reverse complement.
CCGAGCTCCGTATGATCACGAGCATGGCGCGGGTGTGCCCGGGGCGGACCATCGAGGCCAGGTACGAGGCAGTACTGGCGGACGGCCGGGTGGTGCCGTTTGCCCGCAAGTACGACAAGGACGACCCACCTCCCCTGCACGTGATCTTCCTGCGGCGTTGGAGCAGCGCGGCAATCAGCCGGGAGAGCGGTGACTGGGACACCGAGGCCGACCCTCTGGTGACCGCGATGGACGGCTTCCAGCTCCACGCGGAGCTGAGAGCGAAGCCGTCCCTGGCGGTATCCACCGTTGTCGAGCCCGAGTACTCGTGCATGCCCCGGGCGTTCCGGTTCGACGGACCGACGGGTAAGCGGGGCGAGCCCGGGTACCCCGGACCCGACGTTCTCGTGAGGGTGGGCACGGCCAGGTCGCCGTTCTACCACGAGCTCCTCGTCGTGGGGATCCAGGTTGGGGACGCACCCACCTTCTACGTGCTCCAAGATGCCAGAGCGGTGCCGCCGTCCGACTGGCTCGTCATAGACTCCCGCGGTGGGCGGGGAGGGCGCGGTCTGACCGGTGAGGAGGGAGCCCGCGGCGCTCCCGGCCGCGCCGGCTG
>JAUVTI010000137.1 GCA_030601605.1 Gemmatimonadales bacterium | reverse complement strand
TGGGGCGTACATGGTAATGGGTGTGCGCGCCATGTCGGGTGAGGGCTTCGCAGGCGAATGGCGCAGCGGTGTGTTCGGCCGCGAGGTCCGCGGCTACTTCTGTGCCGTCCGCACGGGGGACGCGCGGCGGTAGGGAGCACCTGCTCTCGGAAGCGATCGGCTCCGCCCGGGCATGCCCGGACGGAGCCAATTCACGTTCGCAAGGCTCGCGAGACCAGAGGAATACTGCAGTATGGCAATGTCTCCAGTTCGCTCCTATGTTGAGATAGCCCTAATCGAGTATCGCACGTGACCCGGTCCAAGAACTCCGTCCCCATTGAGGCAGATGTCCTGGTCCAGGCGGCCGAGGTCATCAAGTGCCTGGGGCACCCCCTGAGGCTCCGGCTGCTCGAGGCGCTCGAGACCGGCGAGAAGACCGTCACCCAGCTCCAGGAGCATTCCGGCGCGAACCAGGCCGCCGTGTCCCAGCAGCTCGCGACCCTGAGGGCGCACAGCATAGTGGACAATCGGCGTGACGGGGCGCATGTCTACTATCGCATCACTGAACCGAAGGTCACCTCGATCCTCAACTGCATTCGTGCCCGCGACCTGCGCTGACGGAGGTCGCCGCGCTCTTTTTCGGGGCTGACGCCAGCGGTTCCCCCGCGGTATTGTTGCAGCTACCGACTTCGAATCAGGAGCCATACACATGATCCGACTTGGTGCGTCGGCTCTGCTCATGACTCTCGCCGTGTGCCCGGCCGCCCAGGCGCAGCAGTACGTCCCGCTGCTCGACAGCGAGCGGCGCGATCTGCTGCACGAGGTGCTGAGCGGGGAGGTGGCGAAGGATCACGTCATCCAGATCACACGCCATCACCGCATCCAGGGGTCGCGCGGCTACCGGGCGTCGGCCCATTACGTCCTGGAGCAGCTGCGGGCCGCGGGATTCTCGGAGGACGAGGCGTTCATCGAGTCGTTCCCCTCGGACGGGAGGATCGAGTACCAGACCTGGCAGTCGCCGTCGGGGTGGGACATTACGCGGGCCGAGCTGCGCATGGTCGAGCCCCACGAGGAGCGCATCGTGGGGTATCCGGAGATCGCGATGAGTCTGATCACCTACTCCAACCCCGGCGACGTCACCGCCGAGCTGGTCTGGGTGGGGTCCGGCACGCGCGACTCCGACTACGAGGGGAAGGACGTGCGCGGCAAGTTCGTGCTCGCCACCGGGTACGGCGGCTCCGTGCACCGGCTCGCGGTGATCGAGTACGGTGCGGCCGCAGTCGTCGCCTACCTGGATGACGACAGGGCCAAGCTGGTTCCCGACATGCTGCAGTACACGGGGATGTGGCCTCTCCCCGAAGAGATCGATCACGTCACCTTCGGGTTCAACATCTCCAACCGTCAGGGCGAGCGGCTGCGCTCGATGCTGGAGCGCGGGCAGCGCGTGGTGATGCACGGGAGCGCCGAGGGCATAGGCCTGGAGTCGTACTACATGGACATAGTGGTGGCGCGCATCGAGGGCTCGGAGCTGCCCGACGAGGAGATCATCATCAGCGCGCACCTCGACCACCCCAAGGAGTCGGCCAACGACAACGCGAGCGGGTCCGCCGCGATCCTCGACATGGCGAACACGTTGCAGTCGCTGATCGACGAGGGCCGCATGGAGCGCCCCCGGCGCTCGATCCGCTTCCTGTGGGTCCCCGAGTGGCACGGCACGATGGCCTACGTCGACGCGCACCCGGAGATGGTCGGGCCAGGGCTTGGGGGATCGTCTCTCGCCAACATCAACATGGACATGGTGGGCGAGAACCTGGAGCTGCTGCACTCGCGCATGATCATGACGCGTACGCCCGCATCCATCCCGTCCGCCCTGAACGACGTGGTCGAGAACATGGCGCAGATGGTGGACGGCATGAACGTGCGCTCGGCGCGCGGCAGTCTGTCGCGTTTCAACTACGCGGTGACGGGCTACGGCGGCGGCAGCGACCACATGATGTTCATCGACCTGAAGATTCCCGGGATGATGTTCGGCCACAGTCCCGACTACACCCACCACACGTCGGAGGACACGCCGGACAAGGTGGATCCGGTCGAGCTCGAACGCACCGAGATCATCGCTACGGCCACCACGCTCTTTCTGTCGGATCTCACCGATGAAGAGGCGGTCGATCTGGTGTATCTCGTGAGCGCCAACGCCGCCGGCCGGCTGGGAAGCGCGGGCCGCAGGGCCTGGCCGCTCCTGACCGACTCGGAGCTGGACTCCGATGAGGCGCGGTTCGAGGCGTACAACACGGTGGCGCACGCGGTTTTGTGGGAGCATGGCGCCGTGGCGTCGGTCCTGGAGTTCAACGACTCCCCGCAGGTGCAGGCAGCGGTGGACAGGGCACGGCGTCAGCTGGAGCAACTGTCGGAGGACATCTTCGCCGCCCTGCGCTCCGATGCGGGTGTTTCGGGCAGCATGTCGCGCCGGCCCTACCCGACGGACGACCGCGTTCCCGGGCGGCTCACACGGGGACCGCTGGCGTTCGCGCTGCCGGCTAGCCGGCTCCCGGCCGAGGCCGCGGCGTGGTACTCGTCGCCCGATTTCACGCTCAACGGCAACCAGCGCTTCGAGCTCGTGAACTTCATCGACGGAAGCCGTACGGTGAGCGGGATACGCGACGCCCTCAGCGCCGAGTACGGCCCGGTGTCACAGGACGTCGTGGCGCGCTACGTGGAGGACCTCGTGCGCGCCGGAGTCGTGGAGTGGAAGTAATCGCGGGGTAGCGACTCCGCCCCTCTCGCTTCAGGTGCTGCGGAGCACCGAGGCGACCCGCTCCAGGATCATGCCCAGCTCTCCGTACAGCATCGCGAACCTGCGCTGCGCCTCCTCGCCCGGCCGCTGGTCGGCGCGGCCCAACATCGCGTACAGGTACTGCAGCTGGTCGATCAGCATCGGCTGCTCGTAGCGGCCGTCGGCCGTGACCAGGGCCGCCCGCAGCGCGGCCAACCTCTCGTCGTGCTGCCGTAATGCGGCGAGGTCCTCGCCCCCCGCCTCCTCGATCTCCGGCTCCAGCGCCGCGCGCGCCGAGTCCAGCCGAGACGCGGCCAGGCGCGCCCCGCCGATCGCGTCGCGTAGCGCGAGACTGAGGGCCAGCTGCTCCTCGAGGTCGGACTGCCCGATGCCGTCGGCCGCGACGCGCGGGTCGATGAGCACCTCGAACGCCGCGTCCGCGCTCCACTCACCCACTGTCAGCCGCACCCGGTAGAACCCCGGCGTCGCGAGAGGGCCGCCGCGGCCCGGCTCGTCGGTGCTTGGATCCCAGGCGCCCGGGCAGCGCAGGTCCCATATGAACCGATGCATGCCTGCCCCGGTGTCCAGATCGGGCGCCCGTCGGGGCGGCCCACCCATCCCGGGCGCCTGACGTGTATCGCGGGACGGCCGCGCCGAGCTGAAGCTGCGGATCACGGCTCTGCCGGCATCCAGGATCTCGAGGGTCACCTCGGTGTCCGGCTGCTCGGAGAGGTAGTAGTCGATCATCACCCCCGGGGTCGGGTACTCGGGCTCTTCCGGCCCGGGCTCCCGGTAGCCGCGCGATCGGTATCGCATCCTGTAGCCGGCGCGCGGCTCGAACAGGTGGTTGTCCGCTCCCGCCACGTCGGCGTCCAGTTGGTGCAGCACCGACAGATTGTCGAGCACCCAGAACGACCTCCCCATGGTGGAGAGCACGAGGTCCCCGCGGTACACCTCGATGTCGGTTACCGGGGTGACGGGGAGATTCTGCTGGAACGGTTGCCACGTCGCGCCGTCGTCGAACGAAACGAACATCCCGAACTCGGTGCCGGCGTAGAGCAGGCCCTCGCGATCGGGGTCCTCTCGCACGACCCGCGTTGGGTGATTAGCGGGGATGCCGTTGTCGCCCGAGGTTAGCCGCGTCCAGCTCGCACCGTAGTCGGTCGTGCGGTAGATGTAGGGCTCCCAGTCACCCAGCAGGTAGCGGTACACCGCGATGTATGCCTTCCCGGCCCGGTGCGGCGGGGGTTCGATCGATTGCACGCGGCCGCCCGGCGGAAGGTCGCTGGGGGGTGCCTCGTCCCACCGCACGCCGCCGTTTCGCGTAACGTGCACCGGGCCGTCGTTGGCGCCGGTCCAGATCAGCCCCCTCTCCAGCGGCGACTCCTCCAGCGCGTAGATCGTGCTGTAGAACTCCTCGCCCGTGATGTCCCGAGTGATCGGCCCCCCCGATATCACCTGCTTGTCGGGTTCGTTGGCGGTGAGGTCGGGTGATATCGTCTCCCAGGTGAGACCCTCGTTGGTCGTGCGGTGCACGTACTGCGAAGCGTGATAGACGACGCCGGGGTCGTGCGGCGACACCTCGATTGGCGAGACTCGCTGGAACCGGTAGATGAGGTCGCGTGGGTTGTGGCCGTACATGCTCTGTGCGCCCACGTAGTACTGCTGCTCCTGTCCCGTGGCGAGGTTGTAGCGTCCGAACCGTCCCTTGCAGTTGGCGTAGACGATGTCCGGGTTGCCCGGCTTGGGAACCGCCGGTCCCGTTTCGCACCCGCCGATGGCGCGCCAGTATGCCGTGTGCCCGCCCGGGGCGGGGAAGGGCGGGAGACTCGGCACCGCGATGGTCGAGTTGTCCTGCTGCCCGGCGTACGCCCAGTAGGGGAACCGGTCGTCCAGGTCCACCTGGTAGAGCTCCGCCGTGGGCTGGTTGCGCTGGGTCGACCAGGTCTCGCCGCCGTCCCGCGTCACGTTCGCCCCGCCGTCATTCGATTGAATGAAGAGGTCGGAGTCGTCGGGGTTGATCCACATGTCGTGGTTGTCCCCGTGCGGCGTGGGGCGGCGAGCAAACGTCCTCCCCCCGTCCGTCGACCTGAAGAACCCCTCGTTGTTGACGTACACGACGTCGGCATCGCTCGGATCGGCGTCCACATTGGTGTAGTAGAACGGCCGGTTGAGCAGCCCGTTCTGCGTGCTCACGAGCTCGAAGCTCTCGCCCCGGTCGTCCGAGCGGTACAGCCCACCGCCCGGTTCGGCCTCGATCAACACGTAGAGGCGGTCGGGATCCGCCGCCGAGACGGCGAGGTCGCTCTTGCCCACCAGGCCGTGGGGGAGGCCCTGTGTGAGCCGCTTCCAGGTGTCGCCTCCGTCCTCCGACTTGAACACGCCTCCCTCGCGCGCGCCGGAGATTATCGTCCACGGCTTCCGCTCGGCGCGCCACGTCGCGGCGTACAGCACGCTCGGATCGTCCGGCGCGAACTCCAGGTCGACGGCGCCGGTCGAGTCGGAGACGAACAGCACGCGCTCCCAGGTTCTGCCGCCATCCGTCGTGCGGAACACACCGCGCTCCGGGCTCGGCCCGAACGCGTGCCCGATCGCGGCCACGTAGGCGATGTCCGGATCGGCGGGATGAACGAGCACCGCGCCGATCTGGCCCACCCCCTCGAGTCCCACGAAGTCCCACGTCTCGCCCGCGTCACTCGAGCGGTACACGCCGCGCCCCGCTATCACGTTGCTGCGCAGCCCATCGGACCCCGTGCCCACCCAGACCACGTTCGGGTCGGAGCCGGCG
>JAUVTI010000042.1 GCA_030601605.1 Gemmatimonadales bacterium | reverse complement strand
GCCCTGGGGTACAGCACTCTGGAGTTCGATCTCGAGACCGGAAGGCGCGGCTCCCGGCAGGACCACTGCCGCGCGCTGCTGTGCGAGTTGACCGGCGCCGAGGACGCGCTGGTCACCGTGAACGCGGCATCCGCCCTGTTCCTGTTGCTGGGCGCCGTCGCCGAGGGCGGTGAGACCATCGTGTCACGCGGGGAGCTGGTCGAGATCGGGGGCGCGTTCCGCATCCCCGACATCCTCGCCAGGAGCGGAAGCATCCTGGTGGAGGTCGGCACCACGAACCGCACGCGGCTCAGGGACTACGAGCTGGCAGTCAGCCCCCGCACGCGGCTGATCCTCAAGGTGCACCGCTCGAACTTCGAGCTCACCGGCTTCGTGACTGAGGCGGGGCTCTCCGGCCTCGTCGCGCTGGGGAGCGGACGCGGCATCCCCGTCGTGCACGACGTGGGAAGCGGCCTCCTGGTGCGGCTCGACGGCTACGGGCTCACGGGGGAGCCCATGGTGCAGGACAGCGTCTCGGCGGGGGCCACCGCGGTGTTCTCCGGCGACAAGCTGCTCGGCGGCCCGCAGGCCGGGATCATTGCTGGTCCGGCGGACATAGTGGAGCGTGCGGCCTCAAGCCCGCTCGCCCGCGCGCTGCGACCCGACAAGATGACGCTCGCCGCACTCGAAGCCACACTCGCCCTGTATCGCGACACCGAGCGCGCCGTGGCCGAGATCCCGACGCTGGCCATGGTCAGCGCGGCGCCCGCGCTCCTCAAGCGGCGCGCCCGGCGGCTGGCCCGCCGCATCGAGGGGAGCCGCACCGAGCCGGGAGCTTCGGCCGTCGGCGGCGGAGCGTTCCCCGGCTGCGAGCTTCCGACTACGCTGGTGTCCGTGGACGTGGACTCGTGCGACGCGTTTCTCGAGCGACTGCGCGCGCACGAGCCGCCCGTGATAGCCAGGGCGCAGGACGACCGGGTGGTGTTCGACGTGAGGACGCTCGCCGACGACGAGATTCCCATCGTGGCAGATGCCGTGGCCAATGCTCGGGAAACGGGAAGCGGGAAACGGGAAGCGTGACGACGGCGGCAACGCGCGCGACGACCTGAATTGCCAAGGCCTGTCCGCCGCGACAGATTCCGCACACTATGCTCGTCGCCGTTCTCGCCTCAGGTGGTGGCACCAATCTCCAGGCGCTGCTGGATACGTGTCGGGGCTCTGCGCCCGCACAGGTCGTGCTGGTCGTCAGCAACAAGAGCGATGCCGGCGCACTGGAGCGGGCCCGCAAGGCGGGCGTGGCCACGGCAGTACTGGAGGACCCGAGTGACGGCGCCGCGATAGTGGCGCTGCTGCGAGCGCACGAGGTGGATCTCATCGTCCTGGCCGGGTACCTCAAGCTCGTGCCCGAAGCGGTGGTCGAGGCGTTCGAGAGCCGCATGCTGAACATCCACCCGGCGCTGCTGCCCTCGTTCGGCGGGCCGGGCATGTACGGGCGACGGGTGCACGAGGCGGTACTGGCGTCCGGCGCCACCGTGTCCGGACCCACCGTTCACGTGGTCACGACGGAGTACGATCGCGGGCCCATAGTGGCGCAGTGGCCCGTCCCGGTTGCCGCGGACGATACACCAGAGACGCTCGCGGCCCGTGTGCTCGAGGTGGAGCACCAGCTCCTGCCGGCCGTGGTTCTCGCCGCGGCGCGGGCGGGGCGAGTGGTGCGGCTCGTGGGAAGAGATGGGGGCTTTGGGTCGTCCACCTTGGATGATGGTGTGGCCGACTCCCTGGTTTCGGCGTGAGGATTCGAGCAACAGCAGCCAATAAGGAGGAACGGTGCCGCGGGCACTGATCTCGGTTTCCGACAAGCGGGGAGTGACCCAGTTCGCGCGTGGCCTTGTCGCGCTCGACTGGGAGGTCGTATCGACCGGCGGCACCGCCACCGTGCTCCAGCAGGCGGGGATCGCGGTCACCGCCATCGAGCAGATCACCGGGTTCCCGGAGATCATGGACGGGCGTGTGAAGACGCTTCATCCTGCGGTGCACGCCGCGCTGCTCGCCCGCCGCGATCTCAGCGAGCACATGGATCAGCTGGAGGCGCACGGCATGTGCCCGATCGACCTCGTGGCGGTGAACCTCTATCCGTTCCGCGAGACGGCCGGCAAGCGGAACGTGAAGCTGGAGGAGGCGGTCGAGCAGATCGACATCGGAGGGCCGTCGATGCTCCGCTCCGCCGCGAAGAACCACACCCACGTGCTCGCCGTGGTGGACCCGCGCGACTACGACTGGGTGCTCGAGCTTCTGGAGAAGAACCAGGTCACTCACGAGCTCAGGCTCGAGCTCGCGGCCAAGGTCTTCAGCCACACGGCTGCCTACGACGCGGCGATCGCGCAGTTCCTCTCGAAGGAGAGCGACGACCTGCCCGAGATGATTGGCCTCTCCCTCCAGCGCGAGCAGACGCTACGCTACGGAGAGAACCCCTACCAGCGGGCGGCCCTGTACACCAGCGGCGAGGGACGCGGCGTGGACGAGCTCAGGCAACTGCACGGCAAGGAGCTCTCGTTCAACAACCTGCTCGATATCGAGGGTGCCGTGTCGGCGATCCAGCCGTGGCCCGACAGGCCTGCGTGCGCCGTCATCAAGCACACCACTCCATGCGGCATCGCGGTCGGGACATCTGTGGAGGACGCGTACCGCCGTGCCCTGGCCACCGATCCCAAGTCCGCGTTCGGCTCCGTCGTCGCGTTCAACACCATCGTCGATGCGGCGACTGCGGAGGCGATGCGCGATCTGTTCGTGGAGGTAGTGGTTGCGCCGCGGTTCCACGACGACGCGGTAGCGGTATTCCAGAAGAAGAAGAACCTGCGGGTGGTCGAGCTGCCGCTCGCGGACAGCCGCCCCATACTGGACTTCAAGCGCGTGCGCGGCGGCTTCCTCGTGCAGGACCGGTGCGTGGCGTCCGCGGACGAGTCCGAGTGGAAGATCGCGACCAAGCGTGAGCCCAGCGAGACCGAGTGGCGCGATCTGCGGTTCGCCTGGGCGGCGGTAGCCTCGGTGAAGTCCAACGCGATTCTCCTCGCGAAGGACGAGGCCGCCATCGGAATCGGAGCCGGCCAGATGAGCCGCGTGGACGCGGCCTTCATCGCGGCGCACAAGGCGAAGGAGGAAGGGCGCGAAACCCAGGGCGCCGTGCTTGCATCGGACGCCTTCTTCCCATTCGCCGACGGCGTGGAGCAGGCCGCCGAGGTGGGCATCACCGCCATCATCCAGCCGGGTGGATCGGTGCGCGATGAGGAGGTGGTCGCCGCGGCCGACGCGCACGACATCGCGATGGTGCTCACCGGGCGCCGGCAGTTCCGCCACTGATCCAGTTGCCGTTCCCCAACACCGAACGACTCGGCGACAGCAACAACGCCGTGCGCGAGAGGTACGTGTGGCCGTGACCGCAGCCGGTGCCCCGACGCTCACCAGAGAGCGACCGCCGTACCTCGCTGCGGCTGCGGCCGCGGGCGCGACTCTGCTGCTCTACATCCTCACCATCGCCCCCACGACACAGTTCTGGGATACGTCGGAGTACATCGCCGCGGCAAAGGTGCTCGGCATCCCGCACCCGCCGGGCAACCCCCTGTTCGTGCTGCTCGCGCACATATGGGGCCTCATTCCCATCGTGGGCCACTACGCACTGCGCATCAACCTCCTGTCCGCAATCTCCAGTGCGCGCGCCTCCGGGCTCCTCTTCCTGGTGGCAGAGCGCTTCCTGAGAGACATCCTGCCGGCGCCGCGCTGGGCCCGGCTCTGGGCGGCGTTTGCGGGAGTCCTGGTGGGAGCAGCCTCGTTCACCGTGTGGAACCAGTCGGTCGTGAACGAGAAGGTGTACACGCTGAGCCTGCTCTCGATCGCGCTCGTTCTGTGGCTGGCGGTGCACTGGGGTGACGAGCCGGCCGGGGAGCGGCGCGACCACTGGCTGATCCTGATCGTCTATCTCGTGGCGCTGAGCGCCACCAACCACCTGATGGGTCTGCTGGCGGTCCCGGCCGTGCTCGTGTACGTGGAGGCCGCCGAGGCCGAAGGGGACAAGCTATGGGAGCGGCTGCTGGGCGCGGCGGCACTCTTCGCCGCCGCCGGCGTCGGTGGTCTTCTCTTCATCAACTGGACCAAGGACCACGAGCGAACCACGCAGCTCGTGGCCAGCGTGATCGTCCTGGGCAGCGCCCTTTGGCCCGTGTTCAAGCTCCGCACCAGCCCGCTCATGCGCATCTCGTTCGCGGCCGGAACGGCGGGCGTGGCCGGCTGGATGGCCACGAACGCGTGGCCCGGGCCGGAGGCGCTGCCCCTGCTTTGCGCGCTCGTCCTGCTGGCAGCGCTCTTCACGCTGGCCTACCTCACGGGGAACCTGCGGCTCGTACTCGTCTCGATAGGCGTCGTGGCGGTCGGCGTGAGCGTGTGGGCATTCCTGCGCCTGCGCGCGGTGCACTTCCCCGCCATCAACGAAGGCGAGCCGGTCGCGGCCCAGGCGTTCATCGACGTGATCGCCCGGGAGCAGTACCAGAAGGGGCCGCTGTTCCCGCGCCAGGCGGAGCTGCTGTGGCAATACGCGAACTACCTGCAGTACTTCGTGTGGCAGTACGCCCACGACTGGGGCGCCCGGGTGCGGGCGTTCGCGGCGCTCGCCTTCGGCGCCCTCGGACTGCTGGGCGCAACGCGGCAGTGGCAGCGGGACAGGCGGGGCGCGATCGCAATGACCGCCCTGATGGCCACCGTAACCGTTCTGCTGATCTTCTACCTCGACTTCAAGTACGGCTACTCGATCCGGCCGAGCGAGAACCTGCTGCGCGAGGTACGCGAGCGTGACTACTTCTACATCGCGTCGTTCCAGCTGTGGGGCGTCTGGGTGGCGCTCGGCTTCGGCGCCGCGCTCGTCTCGGTGTCACAAGCGTTGCGGCGCTGGCTGAGCGAGACGAAGAGCTGGTACGCGGCCGCGCCGGTTCTCCTGCTCGCGCTGTTTCCGGTCTGGGGCAACCACCTCACCGCTTCGCGCGCCGGCGAGTGGATGCCCCGCGACTTCGCGTGGGACCTGCTCCAGTCGGTGGAGCCCTACGGCATCCTCATCACGGCCGGAGACAACGACACGTTCCCGCTGTGGTACATGCAGGAAGTGGAGGGCGTGCGGCGCGACGTGCTCGTCGTGAACCTCTCACTGGCGAACACCGACTGGCACGTGCGCCAGGTCAAGCGACGCGAGCTGTTCCCCTTCGACACCAGCAACGCAATCTCCCTCTATCGCGACAGGATCTGGGAGCCGCCCACGGAGTCTCCGCTGTCGCTCAGCTACGAGGAGCTCGACGTGCTGCCGCCGTACCACCAGGTGACTGAGCGCAGCGTCTTCGTGATGGGGAATCTGCGAGCGGTCATCGAGCCGCGCTTTCTCGAGCGCTCGGACATCGTGACGCTGCAGCTCATCCAGGACAACCTCGGCAAGCGGCCGATCTACTTCTCGCGCACGACGGGTGGCATCCCGGACGGCCTGGGCTTCACCCCGTACCTGCTGGGCCAGGGCTTGGCCCGCAAGCTGGTGCAGGACTCTATCCAGCAGACCGACGAAGTTGTGCCGCTGCGGGCCCTCGGCTGGGTCGCGCTCGAGCCGACCGAGAAGCTGATGTTCGAGGAGTTCCACCCCGAGAGCGCGGCCCGCAACCGACCCCGTGGTTGGCCCGACCCGCCGTCGGAGGGGATTCTCTCCCTGTACGCCATCTTGTACGCCGGATTCGCCGAGTACATCGCGGCGCAGGCGCAGGACAGCACCGCCCCACCCATCGACCCGCGCACCCTAGCGCGGGCCACACGGGCAGCCCGGCTGTCGGACCGGATGTTCCGGCAGACCACCATGTTCCGCTAGGCTCTCCCGAGAGCGCCAAGTCCCTCGGGCGCCTCAACTTGACGGGGGAGCCCCGCAAGCCGTAGCGTGGGGCAGGTGGACACCCTCATGCCAGCCCGCATCGTGCGCGAGGTGGTCGCGCACGACATGCTCACCGAGGGGCAGCGTCAGCGGATTCGGGACGCTGGCACCACATGAGGAGCCTATGAGACGGATACTGATTCTCCTCCTGTTCATGCTGGCGTCCGCCACCGCGGCGGCCGCCCAACAGGCTTCGTTCTCGGGCACGATCACCGACTCGGTCGCCGGCACGGCGGTGAACGGAGTGCGCGTCGAGTTGTTCAGGGGAATCTCGGTCGTGGCGGAGACCGTCACCGACGAGGACGGGCGGTTCAGCATCAGCGCCCTGGAACCCGGCCGCTATCGGGTCGTCTTCACGCGCATCGACTACCGGGTGCGGCAAGTGTGGGACGTGGAGCTGACGGCGGAGGAGCCGCTTCGGCTCGACATCGGGATGATTCCGCTCGCCTACGCCCTCAACCCGGTCGTGGTGTCCGCCGCCCGCACCGAGCAGACGGTGCTCGACGCCGCCGCGTCGGTATCGGCGATCGAGACCCAGGAGATCGTGGCGCGCACCGAGTTGACAGCCGTGGACTTCGTGGCCGGGGAGTCGGCGGTGGATTACGCCCAGACTGGCCTCACCCAGCAAGAGGTAGTGGTGCGGGGCTTCAACAACGTGGCCTCCGGCGCACTCCTAGTCCTCACCGACTTCCGCTACGCGGCCGTGCCGTCAATCAGAATCAACGTCTACAACACCATCCCCATCACGAACGAGGATATTACCCGCATCGAGCTCGTGCGCGGACCGGGCTCGGCGCTGTACGGCCCCAACACCGCGAACGGAGTGCTGCACTTCATCACTTCGCCCCCGATGGACTCGCCCGGTACGGTCGTCAGCCTCACCGGCGGCGGCCGTTCCCTGTTCTACGGCCAGGTGCGCCACGCGTCCCGGCTGGGACAGGAGTTCGGGTTCAAGATCTCGGCCCAGTACCTGAACGGCACCGACTGGGTCCACGTGGATCCGGTAGAGGCGTCCAAGCGGCTTGAAGCCATCGCAGACGGCGCCGATCCGGACACACTGCGCATCGGCGCGCGCGAGCCCAAGAACGCACGGGTGTCTGGTGACTTCCAGTTCGAGTGGCGGCCGACCGAGCGGACCTCCTGGATCACGTCCGTGGGGGCGAACAACCTGATCAGTAGCGTGGACCTCACGCCCGTGGGCGCCGCACAATTCAAGAACGCGGACTACTTCTACGCCCAGTCGCGCGTGACTCACGGCCGTCTGTTTGCCCAGGCCTTCTTCAACCTCAACAACGCCGGCGACACCTACCTGCTGCGCAACGGCAACCAGGTCGTTGAGAAGTCGTACATGGTGGTGGGGCAGGTGCAGTATGGCAGCATGCTGGGCTCCAGCGTGAACCTCACGTACGGGCTGAGCGCGCAAGCCACGGTCCCGCGCACCGACAGCACCATCACAGGGCGGAACGAGGACGACGACAACATCAACGAACTGGGTGCCTATCTCTACACTGAGACGGCGCTGACCCGCAGCCTCGAGCTGGTCGCGGCGGCCCGGGTGGACCACAGCAACCGGCTCGCGAACCTGGTGGTGTCACCGCGGGCAGCGCTGCTGTACCACCCCACGCAATCCCAGACCGTGCGGTTCACGTACAACCGGGCGTTCAGCACTCCGACCACGAACAACCTGTTCCTGGATCTGTTTGCGGACTCCCTGAGCATTCCGGCCGGCGCCCCGCCGCCGTTCGGGGGCCTGACCCTTCCCTACGCCGTGTGGGTGGAGGGCGTACCGGAGACCGGGTTCAACTTCCGCCGCGATTGCAACGGCCTGTGCATGAGATCGCCGCTCACGCCCGAGAGCCTCGGGGGACCGGGCAGCTACATTCCGCTGGACGCGACTCTGGTGTGGGGTTCCCTGGTGGACTCGCTGGCCAACCTGGGGATAGACCTCTCCGCCATTCCGGCTCCGACCGGCGCCGAAGTGGCTACCGACCTCAAGCGGCTGGACGTCTCCAACGGCACGTTCGAGCCCGTCAGGGGAGTGCAGGACATTCCCGCTCTCCGCCCCACGATCACCAACACGCTGGAGCTCGGATACCAAGGGGTGATAGCGCGCGCGTTCATGGTCTCCGCGAACGTGTACCACACCTGGAAGAACGACTTCATCGGCGCCGAGCGGGCCGAGACACCCAACGCGTTCTACGACGTGTCTTCGCTGGCAAGGTACCTTCAGAACTACGTGCCCGCGGATTCGGCTCTGATTCTCGCGGTGCTCCTGTCGCAGCTGCCCGTGGGGACCGTGACACCCGAAGAGGCGTTCGACCCGTGGGACATCATGATCACGTACCGCAACTTGGGGAAGATCAAGTTCTGGGGCGCCGATTTCGACGTGACGGCCTTCCTGACGCGCCACTTCGCGGTCAGGGGCACCTACTCCTGGGTGAGCAGCAACCAGTTCCCACTGGAGACCCCGCTCGGCGCGATCGATACCATCCCGCTCAACGCACCGACCAACAAGGGCTCCTTCGCCCTGCTCTACCGCGATGACCGGGTGGGACTCAACGGCCAGGTCCGCGCGCGAGTGGTGGAGAGCTTCCCCGTCAATTCGGGCGTCTACGCCGGGGTCGTGGATGGCTACGCCGTGTTCGACGCGGCGGTGGGCTACCAATTCCCATGGCGGCGCGACCTGCTGTTGGTCCTGAGCGCCTTCAACCTGTTCGACAACGTCCATCGGGAGTTCGTCGGAGGAGCGGCGATCGGGAGGCTGGTGACACTGAGGCTGCGCGCGGCGTTGTAGCGCGCAGGTAACCCGGGCGAGGGGAGGGCGTGACGATGCGGTTCCCGTCCATCCAACGGTTGATCGGTTCTGCGCAGCAGACGGCTGCGCGTTTCCCATTCGTTCTCGGCGCTGCCGTGATCGCCACGGTCGCCGGCATCCTCAACATCGAGCAACCCAACCACCCCATCTGGGAGCGGGCCGAGATGAGCGCGGTGCTCGGTTTCCCGCTGTTGCTCGCGCTGACGCTGTGGGCCGAGCGCCGCGGGTGGCATGGCCGCCGCCGGATCGGCGCGGGGGTCGGCGGCGCGCTCGTGCTGCTGACATTCTTCCTGCTGTGGCCGAACTGGTCCGAGCCGGTCGCGTGGATACGGTTCTGGCAGCTCAGCGTCGCGTTCCACCTGCTCGTGGCGTTCCTGCCCTACGCCGGCCGCAACGAGCCCAACGGCTTTTGGCAGTACAACCGGGCGCTGCTCCTTCGGGCGGTGACGGCGGGACTCTTCTCCTTGGTGCTGTGGACCGGACTCGCCATCGCGCTGCGGGCCGTAGAAGTGCTGTTCGGGATGGACATCCCGGGGGAGCGCTACGGCCAGGCAATGGTGGTGCTCTTCTTCCTGTTCAACACCTGGTTCTTCCTGGGCGGCGTGCCGCGGGACTTCGCCGTGCTGGAACGGAGTGAGGACTACCCCGCCGAGGTGAAGGTCTTCACGCAGTACGTGTTGCTGCCGATCGTGACGGTCTACATCGCAATCCTCACCGCGTACATGGTGAAGGTCATCGTCACGTGGGAGTGGCCCTCCGGCTGGATCGGATGGCTGGTCTCGGGCGTGGCCTCGGCCGGGATCCTGGCGCTACTGCTCGTCCACCCGGTGCGGGAGCGTGAGGAGAACCGCTGGGTCGGCAGCTACGCGCGGTGGTTCTGGATCGCGCTGCTACCCGCCATCGTGATGTTGTGGCTCGCAATCTGGCAGCGGGTGGGCCAGTACGGTGTGACCGAGCGGCGCTACTTCCTGACCATCCTCTCGATCTGGCTCGCCGGCATCGCGGTGTACTACACGCTGCGCGGCTCGAAGAGGATCATCCTCATTCCGGCCTCTCTGTGTGTGCTGGCGCTGGCTACCTTCGCCGGCCCGTGGTCGCCATACGCCACGTCGCGGCGCAGCCAGACGCACCGGCTGGAGGAGATCCTCACTCGCAACGGGATGCTGGAGGAGGGGACGATCCGGCAGGCCTCCACGGCGGTGGAGTTCCTCGACCGCCGTGAGGTCAGCGCGATACTGCGCTACTTGCTCGAGACACACGGTACGGGATCGATCGAGGATTGGTTCGGGGGACAGCTGGCGGCCATCGACACCTCCGGCACCGGGCCCTCTCGCTCCGGGCAGGCCGAGGAGAGGGTGCGCCTCATCGTGGCCTACCTCGGGCTGGGATACGTGGATCGCTCGCAGCGCGGCACCGAGGAGCACTTCAACTACTTCGCGCAACAGACCGCCGAGCCGATCCCAATAGCGGACTACGACTACACCCTGTACTTGGACGGACTACTGCACGACTCGGCGGTCGTCACGGGACAGGCAGTGCTGGCGTTCGATTCAGCAGGCATGGAGGTGCAACTGCTTTCCGCGGGAGAGAGGCTCATCGGGGTGCCGCTCCTGCCGCTACTCGAGCGTGCGGCGGTCCACCAGATGGCCGAGGGTGATGGAGCCATCCCACGGGACACGCTGCGGGCGACGGCAGAGACCGATGCCGCTCGCATCGCCATCTACATAACGGCGATTTCGGGGGTGCGCTCGGAAACCGGGCCGGTGCTCAGCTCACTGAGCGCCACCGCATACGTGCGGATCAAGTGAGCCCGGTCACCGACCGGACTGGGTGCGCATACAATTGTGCGGTCAGCTCGGAGGGGAGCACGGGGCACAGACATGACTGACGAAGGCAGAGAAGAGCGGCGCGAGGGAGAGCGGCGCAAGGACGAAGCGCCCCGCCGGGGCGCCCGCCGCGCGGGCGAGGACCGGCGCAAGCAAGAGGACGCTCCGGTCCCCGAGGGGCCGATCCGCAGCGGGAAGGAGCGCCGGGCGCACGTGCGGCGTGCCGGACGGAGGCGGCGGCGCTGGGACCGCCGCATCAGTGACCGACGACAGAAGAGCCCCGAACTCTACTCCCGGGACGAGGTAGTCCGGGTCCGCAAGCTCATCGTGAGCCCCCGGCTCCCGTTCGAGTGCCCCCGCTGCAACGGCGCGCTCACCATGGCCGACCCGATCGCCGGAGACGGCTACACGATCCGGACGGTACGCTGCTCGGAGTGCCACCGCAGCTCCACGTTTCCCGACTACATAGTGGCCCGCGCACTGGTGATCGCAGAGGACGAGAAGGTGCGCGAAGCCCTGCGCACGATTCTCGGCAGCGCGGGCCATGAGGTGGTAGGTGCTCGGGACGGAGCTGCCGGATTGGCGTCCTACCGGGAGGATCCCACCGACGTCGTCTTCGTGGACATCTCGTCCGCGCGGGCCGAGGTCGAGTTCATCGGGACGTGCCGCAAGGAGTTTCCCGACGTCAGGCTGATAGCCGTCGCGGGAAAAAGCGCGTACGGTGCGGGAGATCCGCTGGCAGTGGCCGGCCAGCTCGGCGCCCAGGCGACGCTGCGCAAGCCGTTCACGCCGCACGAAGTGCTGCGCACGCTTGACGTCGCGCTGGAGCTGGTGCGGCCGGATTAGGCCTTCTTCGCGCTCTTCGCCCAGGTATCCCTGAGTGTCACCGTCCGATTGAACACGAGGGCGCCGGCCTTCGAGTCCTCGACGTCGCTGATGAAGTAGCCCCGCCGCTCGAACTGGTAGCGGGTGCCCGGCGGGTCGTCGGCCACGCTGGGCTCGATCCGGCTTTCCTTCAGCACGACGAGTGACTGGGGATTCACGCAGTCGGTGAAGTCCTTCCCTTCCCCGACATTCTCCGGCTCGGCCTCGAGGAACAGGCGATCGTAGAGCCGCACCTCGCACGGCAGCGAGTGCTCCGCCGACACCCAGTGGATGGTACCCTTCACCTTGCGGCCGTCGGGCGCGTCCCCGCCCTTCGTCGCAGGATCGTAGGTGCAGCGCAGCTCAGTTATCTCTCCGGTGGCGGGGTCCTTGATCACTTCGTCGCACGTGATGAAATAGCCGTAGCGCAGCCGCACCTCGCGGCCCGGCGCCAACCGGAAGAACTTCCTGGGCGGGTCCTCCATGAAGTCGTCCCGCTCGATGTAGAGCTCGCGCGAGAACGGCAGCGTGCGCGACCCCTCCTTGGGGATGTCCCGCGGGTAGTAAGGGGCCTCCAGCTCCTCGACCTGCCCCTCGGGGCAGTTCGTGATCACTACCTTGAGCGGCCGTAGCACGCACAGCACGCGCGGCACCAGGGGATTCAGGT
>JAUVTI010000181.1 GCA_030601605.1 Gemmatimonadales bacterium | reverse complement strand
TACCTGCACTCGGTCCTGCACGGCGCATCGCGCTCCCCCATTCCCAGAGAGCCGCTGGGGAGGCCGTCACTCGGCCTGCTGGAGATCGGCATCCCACTGGGGACATTGATCGCGCTATTCGTCCTCTTCCTGGTGCTCCAGGCCGAGTACCTCTTCGGTGGCGAGGATCTGATCCGGCGGACGGCCGGCCTCACATACGCGGAGCACGCGCGCAGTGGTTTCTTCGAGCTGGTGACCGCTTCCGCCCTGGTGCTGCCGCTCCTGCTCGCCGCCGACTGGGTGATCGACAAGAGCAGCGCTACCACGGTGACCCGCTTCCGCGTCCTGGCGAGCGTCCTGATCGCCCTCGTCGGGCTGATCATGCTGTCCGCGCTGCACCGCATGCGACTCTATCTCGGCGCCTACGGGCTGAGCCAGGACCGGGTGTACGCCACGGCCGTGTTGTTGTGGGTCGCCTTCGCGATCGGGTGGTTCGCCGCAACCGTGCTGCGCGGCGGCCGGAAGCGGTTCGCATTCGGAGCCATGGTGAGCGGGTTCTCGGTGTTGGCACTGCTCAACGTGATCAATCCGGATGCGATCGTGGTGCGCACCAACCTGGAACGAGCCAGGGACGGACGGGAGCTGGACGTGGAGTACCTGAGCCAACTCAGTGCGGATGCGGTTCCCAGTCTGCTCGCCGCTCTCCCTGACTTGCCCGCCGAGGTGCGCTGCATGCTCGCGGCGGACGTGACGCGGGAGTGGGGCGGAGAGCACGAGGACGACTGGCGCAGCTGGAACGTCTCACGCTCGCGGGCTCGCTCCGGCGCGCGCGGGCTCGATCCCGCCGCTGACCCGGAGTGTGAGCATCCCCTGGAGTGAGGCGCGTGCAGTTACAGCCGGCCGCGCCGCTTGAGCTCGAGGTACTGCTCCACTACCGCGCGACTGGCGCGCTCCGGCGGCACGTCCAGCACGACCGCCCCGCTGCGGCGCATGCCGGCGAGCGCCTCACCCCGCGCCATCAGCAGCTCCTCAGCCGCCGCCTTGCGGTAGGCTCCGCCGACGGTGAGCGGCCGCACCGCCGCCGCCCTGTCCAGGTCGGGGTTCCGCAGCGTCACGACGAGCGGCAAGTGGCGCGGCCTGAGCGAAGCGACGTGCGAGACCATCGCTTCGGATGCCATCCGGTCGATGACGTCGGTGAAGAGCACGGTGAGCGCCCGCTTGCGGTTGCGCACCGCCAGAGAGCGAAACGCGGCCGGGTAGTCGGACTCCACCAGCTTGGGTTGCACCACCGCGAGTGCGTCCAGCACCTGCCTCAGGCCACGGCGGCCCCGTTGCGGAGCGGTGTAGTGCTCGATTGAATCCGAGAACACCATGATGCCGACGTTGTCGTCGTGGTAGTTGGCGGCGAAGGCGAGCCACAGGGCGGCGCGCACCACGTGCTCCATGCGCGCCTCCCCACTCACCTCGGCGGTCAACAGGCGCCCTGCGTCAAGCACGAGCAGCACCTGTTGGCGCCGCTCCTCCTCGTACTGGCGCGCGATCACCTTGCTGCGACGAGCGGTCGCCTTCCAGTCGATGTGGCGCGTGTCGTCGCCCGGCACCCACTCGCGCAGGCTCTCGAACTGGCTCCCCTCACCGGGGCGCCGCAGCGTCGCGAACCCGCTCTCCCTGCGGCGCACCGCTTCGGCCACCGAAGCCTTGAGCCGGGCCGCAGGGAGGCTCGGATAGACCGTCACCGACCACGGCAGCTCGATCCGCCCCTGCACGTAAGCCAGACCCAGCGGACCGAGGCTGCGCACCGCCAACCACCCACCTACCTCACGGCCGCGCCGCACACCGGTCACCAACTGGGTGTCGCGCCGCGTCCCGAGCGGCGGCACGATCACGTCGCGAGCCGGGAGCACACCGCCAAGGAGCTGCGGCCGCGTCTCCCGCACCAGGAGCCTGGCGGCCTGACTTCTGCGGTTGCTCCACCGGTAGGTGCACTCCGACTCGCGTCCGATCGAAAAGCTCTCCGGCGCCTCCCGCTCCACCGAGAGACCGCTCAGCGGGACCGCGCGCCGGGCATCCAGGATCAGCAGCAGCAGCAGTCCGGCATCGAACAGCGCCAGCCAGTCCAGCGCGAGAGAAGTCACATAGCCGAGCAGCGCTACAGGCGCCGCCGCTGCGAAGAGAGCCACCGCGCGCTTCGTGGGAACGATCACGCGGTGGGCGCCTCCGTTTGATCGAGAATGGACTTGAGGGCCACGTCGGGACTCACCCCCTCCAGCTCGAGCTCGGGCGCCACCGAGACCCTGTGGCGCAGCACCGCGGGAGCCAACTGCTTCACGTCGTCCGGGATCACGAAGTCTCGCCCCTCCAGAAGCGCCAGCGCACGACTCGTCTTGAGCAGCGCCACGCCGGCCCGCGGACTCGCTCCCAGAGTGAGCGACGCTGCTCCGCGCGTGGCCCGCACGATCCTCGTGATGTAGGCGGTGATGCGCGGCTCCACCCGCACCGCCTGCGCGGCGCGGCGCAGCTGCTCGACGCCGGCGGCATCCACGATCGGGGAGACCCCGTACGTCTCGGGGAGATCGGCCTCGAACCCCTCTATGTAGCGCGTGAGGATGCCCTGCTCCGTCTCCTCGGGCGGGTAGCCCATGTTCACCTTGAGCATGAACCGGTCGAGCTCGGCCTCGGGTAGCGGGTAGGTGCCCTCGAACTCGATGGGATTTTGCGTCGCGAACACCGTGAACGTCTGCGACAGCGCGTGGCTCGTGCCGTCCACCGTCACGGTCCTCTCCTGCATGGCCTCGAGCAGCGCCGCCTGGGTCTTGGCGGGCGCGCGGTTGATCTCGTCCGCGAGGACCAAATCGTGAAACAGGGGACCGGGCCGGAACACGAACTCCTGACCGCCGGCGAGCACCGAGATCCCCGTGATGTCACCAGGCATCAGATCGGGAGTGAACTGGATCCGCGCGTAGCCGACATCCAGCGCTCGGGCGAGCGTGCGCACGAGCAGCGTCTTGGCAGTGCCCGGAACACCCTCGAGCAGCACGTGTCCGCGGGCGAGGAGCGCGACGACACAGTCCCGCGTCGCCTCGTCCTGACCCAGCACGACGCCGCGCAGCGCGGCTAGGATGTCCCGAATCTGTTCGCTGGTCGAAGTGCTTCCCACACGTCCTCCACGGCTGTGGCGGCAGCGAGCACCCGCTCGTCGCCGTCCCGTTCACTCATTATCCGTCCCAGTCGCTCCACCGAGTTACGCGCTTCCCGACTGCGCGCCGCCAGGGCCAGGGAATCGAGCCACGCCGACACGTCGCGTCCCTGCCCGCGCGGAGCGCTGCCGGTGCGGCTCAGGCGGCGGCGCAGTCCCTCCACGATCAGGCTCACGGCTTCCTCGTCGCCGCCGGCTCGCTCCAGTCCGACCGCCAGCGCATCGAGGTGCTCCAGGGCCGAGCGGCGGCGGCGCTCGATCACGCTGAGCGCAGGCCCGAAGCGCACCGCCGCAGCCCCGAGGGCCAACACCGCGGCGAGCGCCAGTTGCAGCAGCGCCCAGCCGCCCGGCGTCGTGCGCATCCACCACCAGGCGGCGCGCAGCAGGGAGCCCCCGCGCGCGAAACCCTGGTGGTACTCATCCACGACGATCCGGTCCGGCTCCTCGTCCAGCAGCCAGCCAATCACCACCAGGCCCGAGTTGGTTTCCTTGAGGAAGCGGTTCGACAGGTAGCGCGAATCGGCCAGCATGATCACGCGCCCGCCCCCCTCCAGACTGTGCCGCCACGTAACCGGTCTCCCTTCCCTCGTGCTCAAGAGCAGGCGGCTCGAGGTGATGGCCGGTGCGTCACAGCCGGCCGGGTCGAACCCAATTATCCGCTCATCATCGTCGGGATCGACCGCACTCCATACGTATTCCGCACGCGGCAGGTAGGGGACGCCGGGGAGAGGGAGCACTTCCTGCTTCCTCCCCCCATCGCGTGTAATGCGCTCGACTTCGAAGCCGAGGCACTCCTCGATCCCGCTCTCTCCGGCGCGGAGCAGCGCGCCTCCCCGCGCCAGGTACCGCATGACTTCCCGCACCCCCGCCTCGGAAGGGAACGCGGTGTTGGCGGACAGGCTGCCGGTCTCCACCCGCTGCGGAACGAGTCCGAGCACCGCGAGCCAGACGTCGGGCTCGATTTCCTCCGCGTCGCGCACTAACCCGTCGAGCGCGCTGCGGCGACGC
>JAUVTI010000183.1 GCA_030601605.1 Gemmatimonadales bacterium | reverse complement strand
AGCGCGAGCGGCAATCGAATCCGGATCGGGACCAAGCCGGTCACGAACTGGGGCGACGCCGCCAAGCTGGTTATGGCGTTCAATGAGCAGGTGCTGCTCCACCGGCACCGGCTAGGGGCGCTCGCCGACGGATGCACCATCATCATCGAGAGCATGTGGGAGACCCACGAGGACCCGGACATCCGGAAGGAGTGGGCGACCGCCATGGAGGAGCTCGACGGGCATAACTACCGCTTCGTCAAAGTCCCCATGGAGGAGCAGTGCCTGACTCTGGTGGAGAACCCGCGGCGCGGCAAGAACATGTTCGTGCTGGGCCTGCTCTCCTACATCTACTCCCGCGACGTCGAGCGGGTGCGCCACCAGATCGCTCACGACTTCCGCAAGAAGTCCAAGGAAGTGGTCGACGCGAACGTGGCGCTGCTGGATCTGGGCTACAAGTGGGCCGAGGAGCATCTCGACTTCCGCATCGAGGTGCCGATCGAGAAACCGACCAAGCCCATGGTAGTGATGAACGGGAACCAGGCGATCGCCATCGGGGGCATCGCCTCGGGCATGGAGCTGTGCTCGATGTACCCCATCACGCCGGCCACCTCAGCGTCGCACTACCTCAGCGACATCTTCGAGGACTACGGCGGCATAGTGCACCAGGCCGAGGATGAGATCGCGGCGGTTGGCACCGCGATAGGCGCCTCGTACGCCGGCAAGGTGGCGTTCACGATCACGTCGGGGCCGGGCATGGCCCTGAAGACCGAATTCCTCGGGCTCGCCGTGATGACTGAGATACCCCTCGTGGTCGTCGACGTGCAGCGCGGCGGCCCGAGCACGGGGCTGCCCACCAAGGTCGAGCAGGCGGACCTCCTGGCGGCGATCTTCGGGCAGCCGGGCGACGCACCCCACGTGGTGATGGCGCCGGCAACCATGGAGGAGTGCTTCCTCTGCATGACCACCGCGCGGCGCATCGCCGAAGCGTTCCGCACCGTGGTCATCGTGCTCACGGACGCGAACCTCGCCACCGGGGTCCAGCCGTTCGCGCGCCCCGAGGTGACGGCCGAGTGGATCGCGCACCCGCTGGATCTCTCGCCGGTGCCGGAGGGAACGCTGCCCTACGACTGGGATCCCAAGACAGGGCTCTCGAAGCGCATCCTCCCGGGACAGCCGGGCGGCATGTACACGCTGACGAGCCTTGCGCACGACGAGAACAGCAAGGTGGCCTATCAGCCGGACATCAACCAGCGCGGCCACGAGATGCGCGCCCGCAAGCTGGCAGTGCTGCAGCAGACCTTGCAGCCGCCCAAGGTTTACGGGGTGGACAAGGGTGACCTGCTGGTGGTGGGTTGGGGCTCGACCCAGGGCGCCATCGAGGAAGCCGTAGATCGAGCACGCGACGAGGGGCTCTCCGTCTCCTCGCTGCATCTGCGCTTTCTGTCTCCGCTGGAGCCGGGGCTCAAGGAGATCTTCGAGCGCTTCAAGAAGGTGATGACGATAGAGATCAGCTACAGCGACGACAAGGATGCGCCGTTCGTCACCGATGAGAATCGCCGGCGCGGCCAGCTGACCTGGTTGCTCCGGGCCCACACCCTGGTGGACGTAGACTGCTGGGGGCAGGTGCCGGGCGAGCCGCTGCGCCCCGCGGTGATTCTCGAGACCATTCGCGGCTTCATGCCGAATGGAGACAAGTGATGATTCAGTTCAGTGGCGGATGCTCACTGCTCGGAGCGGGGACCGACGACGACCGCTCCTGGAGCATGCAGGATTACGAGGGCGCCATACCCAGATGGTGCCCGGGCTGCGGCGACCTCGCAGTGCTGACAGCCGTGCAGCGCCTGCTCGAGGACGAGCAGCTGCCGCCCGAGGACACGGTGTTCGTATCGGGCATCGGCTGCTCCAGCCGCTTCCCGCACTACATGAAGACCTACGGGTTCCACGGCCTGCACGGCCGCGCGCTCCCAGTGGCGACCGGCGTGAAGCTGCGCCGGCCGGATCTTCACGTGTTCGCGGTGATGGGCGACGGCGACTGCTGCTCCATCGGAGCCGGGCACTGGATCCACACGACCCGCTACAACCCGAACATCGTCGCCATCATGCTCGACAACGGCGTGTACGGGCTCACCAAGAACCAGACGTCGCCCACGAGCCCCAAGGGCCTCAAGAGCAACACGGCGCCGCGCGGCGCCTTACTGGCGGGCCTGAACCCGATCTCGACCACGATCAGCGTCACCAACGCCTCGTTCGTGGCGCAGACCGGAGACTGGCTGCCCGACCACATCTACGCGACGCTGAAGAAGGCGTTCCACCACAAGGGCTTCTCGTTCGTGCGCATCCTGCAGCGGTGCCCGGCGTACACCGACCAACTCTACGCGGACGCGATGCGCGATCCCAACCGGGTCGAGCTGCTCCTGCATCCCAACGGGATCTCGGTCCCCGATCTGGAGCAGATCTACAAGAACCATACGTACCACGACCCCGCGGATCGGGTGAACGCACACCGCCTGGCTGAAGAGGACGGCAGGTTCCGGCTCGGCTTGTTCTACCAGAACGAGAACATGCCGGTCTACGAGGAAGTGCGTGCCGTCCCGCCCAAGACGGCGGAGGAGAAGCTCGAGATTCTGAATCGGGAGCTGGACCGACATGCCGTCTGACGAACGGGTGGACAAGGTGATGCAGGCGCTGGCCGAGCAGCGGGACGCGTTCCGGTCGGCGCTGGGGACGACGGTGGACCAGGTGCGGAGCTTCCTCGCCGATCACCACACGGGCGAGAACGGCAAGGCCGGCCGCATCGAGGCCGAGCTGGGACCCTTCGCGGCGGGACACATCAACGCGGACCGGTTCTCGGCGCTGTTCACGAACGAGGCGAACCTCGACCGGCTCACTATCGAGACCATGGAGAAGGCGCGCGACACGATGTCGGAGCTCGTGTCCCGCGACTCCGATCTGTTCCTGGTCAAGGTCAAGAAGGGCGGCTGCCTGCACGATGAAGTCGCCAAGGCCCTCGAGAACATCGGCAGGGCGTTCGGAGCCGTACGGGTGTTCGAGCTCACGCGCTCGGGCAGCATGAAGAGCAACGAGCACGCTCGCTCGCTGGGAGCCTTCCCCTACGAGCTCTGGAGCCGGGGCGAGCGCCGCCTGGCACCACCGCTGGTCGTGCAGGTGAACGGCGCTGACCTCCAGGGCGAGGCCCTGGCCGAGTTCATGGACGGGCGCCAGAAGATCGTGCTGGTGGTGAAGGGCGAGTGCGCCCCTGCCCCGCTGGTCCGGCTCGTCACGCCCGGCACGTTCGTCATGCAAACGACCCAAGCGGCCGACTTCGGACGCCTCGCCGCATTCGAGGGCCCCGGTGTCGGAGCGCTGGTGCCCAACTCTGCGGCGCAGTTCGTGCACGACCCGGCCGCCGGGAGCGAGACGTGGGAGCGGGTCACGGTTTCGCACGTCCCCGAGAAGGCGCCCCGGCAGTCCGTCGGCGGACGCAGCGGATTCCAGCAGGCGGAGGAGCTCAAGCAGCTCGCGGCGCTGGCCTCGCGCCCGGCCGCGGGGGCCGCACGGGCGGCGGACGGCGAACCGGCTCCGGCGCTGTCGGACCCGGTGGACAAGCTGGCCGCCTGGCTGCTCACGCAAGCCGACCTGAGCGATTCGGACTAGGCAATGGGCGCCGGAACGAGCCTCCTGTCGGTGCTGATCCTGGGCGGACTGGGGCTCAGCTTCGCCGCTCTGATCGCGCTGACGCACCGCAAGTTCCACGTGTGGGAGGATCCACGCATCGACGCCGTGGCAGACCTCTTGCCCGGCACCAACTGCGGCGCCTGCGGGCAGGCCGGCTGTCACGCGTTCGCAGAGGCGCTCGTGGACGGCAAGATCCAGCCTGCCACCTGCACGGTGATGGGAGGAGACGACGTCCTGGACGTCGCGAGCTTCCTGGGCGTGGAGGCCGGCGAGGCCAACAAGCGAGTGGCGCGGCTGCTCTGCGCGGGTGGCTGGAACGTCGCGGTGCAGCAGGCTGACTACATCGGCCTGGAAACCTGCAAGGCGGCGGCCACGGTGGCAGGGGGTGGCAAGGGGTGCACCTGGGGGTGCGCCGGCCAGGGGGACTGCGAAGTCGCCTGCGACTTCGACGCAATCTACATGAACTCCTTCGGGCTCCCGGTCGTGATCCC
>JAUVTI010000147.1 GCA_030601605.1 Gemmatimonadales bacterium | reverse complement strand
ACTGCCGAGACGCTGAGCGGAGTGGTCATCCGCCAGCTGTCCCACCCCGGCACCCCCGCGCTCTACGGGGGCTCTCCGGCCGCGTTCGACGTGCGCTACGCGACCACTCCGCTGGGCGCCGCCGCGCCCATGATGGTCGACTGCGCCTACAGCGAGATCGGCAAGTTCCTCGGGTTGCCGACCCAGGCGTACATGGCGCTGAGCGACGCCAAGCTGCTCGATGCGCAGGCCGGACTCGAGACGTCGATGGGCGCCACCCTGGCTGCGTTGGCCGGAATCAACAGCATCTCCGGTCCCGGCATGCTCGACTTCGAGAGCTGCTTCAGTCTCGAGAAGCTGGTCCTGGACAACGAGATCTGCGGACTCACCCTGCGCGTCATGCGGGGAATCGAGCCCAAGGACGACTTCCCCGCGCTGGAGCGGTTCCAGGAGTTGATGGAGGAGGGGCACCTGCTCATCTCCAAGCACACGCGGCGCTACCTCGAGGAGGAACACCACTTCCCCGGACCGGTCATCGACCGGGCAAACCGCTCACGCTGGCAGGAGGAGGGCGGGAAGACGCTCGCGGAGCGCGCACACACGGAGACCGACCGCCTCATCGCCGAGTACGAGACACCGCCGCTTTCCGACGACCTGAGGGCGGAGCTCACCAGGCTGATGCTGGCCGAAGCGCGGCGCTTCGGCATGGAGTCTCTCCCCTCCGAGAGTCCATGACCGAGACATTCACTTTCTCCCCTGATGAGGTGAAGCCGACCAGGGAGACCGTGTTCGAGAACCAGGGCATTCCCCCCGGTATCACGGTGAGCGGCCCGGTCGACAGCATCTGCGAGCAAGCGCTCGCGATGCTCGCGAGGACGGCGGCTCCCGCCGGTATCACGGGGGAGATTTCGGCCGCGGAGTTCGAGCAGGTGTACCAGGGAGAGGGCCGCAACGACCCGAACACGCCGGTGGGAGGGATCTTCGAGCGCGCCGATCACCTTGCGCTCTTCACGGTCACGATCGGAGAGCGGCCGGCGGAGGAGATCGCGCGGCTGTTCGACGAGAACGAGTTTGCGCTGGCGTCTATGCTGGATGCCGCGGCCTCCGCCGCAGCCGACAATGCAGCCAAGCTGGCCGAGCGGCGCTACGGTGACGTGCTGCGCGGCGACGGGTGGGGCGCACCGGACGGCGGCGTGCTGCGCTACAGCCCGGGGTACTGTGGCTGGCACGTCAGCGGCCAGCGCAAGCTGTTCGACTATCTCGGTCCCGAGGAGATCGGCGTGACGTTGACCAACCGTTTCCTGATGCAGCCGCTCAAGTCCGTCTCTGGAATCATCATCGCGGCCCACCGGGACGTTCACAAGTTTGCAGCCTCGTTTCCCTTCTGCCGCGAGTGCGAGACGCGCGAGTGCCGGGAGCGAATCCGGGCGTTGTTCGCGGAGTGAGCCATATGGGATTGCTTGACCAGATCGCAGAGGGCGTGATCAACGGCGACGACGAGCAGGTTGCTCAGCTCACGCAGCAGGTGATCGAGCAGAACAGGCCGCCGAAGCAGATTCTGGATGTCGGCCTCATCGCCGGCATGAACATCGTGGGGCAGCGGTTCAAGGCGCACGAGATCTTCCTGCCGGACGTGCTCCTGGCCGCCAAGGCCATGTACGCCGGCATGGACCTGCTCAAACCACTGCTCATCGCGCAGGGCATTCCCTCCGTGGGACGGGTGGTGATAGGCACCGTTCGCGGCGACCTGCACGACATCGGCAAGAACCTCGTGGGCATCATGCTCAAGGGCGCGGGCTTCGACGTGATCGACCTGGGACGCGACGTGGCCCCCGAGGAGATGGTACGAGCTGCAAAGGAGCAGGACGCAGCGGTCATCGGCATGTCCGCGCTGCTCACCACGACCATGCCCGCGATGGGTGAGGTGGTCCAGCTGCTCAAGCAGGAGAAGCTCGACGGCAAGATCAAGACGATCGTGGGTGGAGCGCCCGTATCGAAGGATTTCGCTCACGGCATCGGTGCCGATGCCTACGGGTTCGACGCCGCCAACGCGGTGGATCGCGTGAGGCAACTGGTCGGTGCGTGAGATGGAGACGCTCTCCAACCGGCTGGCGTCCGGTGCCGTTCTCCTGGTGGACGGCGCCACCGGGACCATGCTGCTGGAGAGAGGACTCGAACCCGGCAAGGCGCCCGAGTCGTTCACGCTGTCGCATCCCGAGGTGCTGGAGGACATCGCCCGGCAGTACGTGAGTGCCGGCGCCGACATCGTCGGGACCAACACGTTCGGCGCCTCTCCCATGCGGCTCGAGCTGTACGGTCTGGCGGACCGGGCCGAGGAGCTCAACCGTGAAGCGGTGGCCACCGTCCGACGGGCCGCCGCCGGGCGAGCGTACGTCGCCGGGTCCGTCGGACCGAGCGGCGCGATGCTCACGCCGCACGGCGACACCGATCCGCGGGACGTATACGAGAACTTCAGGAGCCAGATGCAGTGGCTCGCGGACGCCGGAGTGGATTGCGTTTGCGTCGAGACGATGCTCGACCTCACCGAGGCCACGCTGGCAGTCCAGGCAGCAAAGGACGTCTCCCCCCACACTCCTGTCACCGCCACGATGACGTTCGACGAGACGCCCAGGGGCTTCTTCACCGTGATGGGAGTGAGCGTCGAGGCTGCAGCCGCAGGACTCGCCGACGCAGGAGCCGACGCGGTCGGGTCCAACTGCGGCAGCGGCATCGAGGTGATGATCCGGATCGCGGAGGAGTTCCGCCGCGTCAGCGACCTGCCGATCATCATTCAGCCCAATGCCGGCCTGCCCGAGATCGAGGGCGGCAAGGCGGTCTACTCCGAGACGCCGGAGTTCACGGCAGACAGGGCGCGGCTGCTCATAGATGCCGGTGTGAGGATCATCGGTGGCTGCTGCGGCACCACACCGGACCACACCCGAGCGGTGCGTGAAATGGTGAACGAGCACCAAGGAGCAGCATGATACACCGCGAGGACCGCGACTCGGTCGCGGTGCTCCGCCTGGAGCACGGCAAGGCCAACGCGCTCGACGCGGAGCTCGTCACGGCGCTCGCCGATGAGATCGACGCCATCCGGAGCGCGGGCACACCCAGCGCCGTAGTGATCACCGGCAGCGGTTCCATCTTCTCCGCCGGCGTGGACCTGTTTCGCTTCCTGGAGAGCGGCGAGGAATACCTGGACCGCTTCTTCCAGGCATTGATTCACTGCTTTCACCGCTTGTTCGTCTTCCCGCGGCCACTCGTTGCGGCGGTCAACGGTCACGCGATTGCCGGGGGCGCGGTGTTCGCCGCCGCGGCGGACTACCGCATCATGAGTGATGGCAGGGGCAGGATTGGCATGCCCGAGCTCGGCGTGGGGATTCCCTTCCCGGTGATGGCAATCGAGATCCTGCGGTTCGCGGCTTCCACCCAGCACCTGCAGGAGCTCGTATACCTCGGCCGCTCGTACACCGCTGAAGAGGCCTTCCGCGTGGGGCTGATAGACGAGATCGCCAAGCCCGATGCGCTGCTCGAGCGTGCGCTGGAGGTTGCCGGAAACCTGGGTGCGATGCCGGCCGCGCGGTTCGGCCTCACCAAGCTACAGCTCAGGGCGCCGAGCCTGGACCAGGTGGAGCGGCAGGCGCCGCGCATGGATCCAGAGGTACTGAGCGGTTGGAAGGCTCCCGAGACGCACGCAGCGATTCGCGCCTACGTGGAGGAGACGCTTCAGTCGCGCCCCACTAATCGCTGAAACCTGGGATTGTCCGCGAGGTAGCTGAGCAGAGGGTCGTTTCGGAACTGCCAGGCGGTCCAGAACGAAGGGATGGACAGCAGGTACTCCAGCTGGTCCAGCACCTCATCCTCGTATCCGAAGATCGCGTAGACCCGCGCCATGTTCCAAACCGCGTCGAGACCGCGCACGGCGTCTCGCGACATCGGGAGCAACTCGAGGGCGCGCTGCGCCCCCGCGATGGCTTCCTGTTCCCTGCCCAGCAGGGCGTCGGCCGTCGAGATGTCCAGGTGCGGCGTCAGCACGGTGCGATACGGCACCGACCGAAGCCGCTCGGGCACCTGCTGCAGCCTCCGCTCCCCGCGGGATCGCAGTGAGTCGGCATAGGCCTCTGCGAGCTCCGTATCGCCGAGCAGGTGGCTGGCCAGTGCGATCGGCAGGTAGCTGGCCGGAAGATGTTCGAGCGATAACTGCAGAACCCGGCGCAGGTCGTTCTGGTAGTACGCCAGGCTCCGATACTCCGCATACAATCGGGAATCCACAATCTGGTCGGCATACTCGTCGAGGAAGCGCCGCGCAGCGACGCTGTCGGCAGCCAGGTACAGCAGCGTAGCGAACCGTTCGCTGTAGCCGGGCTGATCTTCAGGGGCAACCGAGATCGCACGATCCAGATACCGCGCAGCCTCGTCGTAGCGCCGCATGAAGCGGTACGACTCACCGATCACCCGGCTGAGCCAAGGGGAGCGGGGAGCGGCCTCGAGGGCTCGTTTCCAGGCTGTGACCGCCTCCTCCCACCGACCCTGCCTCCTGCGCACGAGGCCGATTGACCCCGGGATCTCGGAACGCCCCGGCCGGAGCCTTTCGGCGGCGAAGAAGTGCTCCAAAGCCGTGTCGTAGTCGCGGCCATAGTAGTAGTGGTAGAAGCCCAGCGCGAAGTGTGTCTCGGCCGCGTCGGGAGCGAGCTGGACGGCGCGGTCGAGCGCCGCTCCGGCTCTCGGCTGCTCCTCGAACTCGTTCCACTCCCAGTACTTCCAGATGCGCGGCCGGCCCAGCAGGGCCCAGGCGGCAGCGAAGCCCGGATCCAGCTCCACCGCCCGCTCGTAGAGTTCCGTGGCCCTGTCAGTGGCTGCCCGCTCCCCGGTTCGTTGCGCATAGGCGTTCGCCAGGAGAAACGCCTCATAGGCCTCGGCGTTGTCGGTCGGCCTTTCCTCTATGCTCGCCCTCTCCTCCGGGAGGAGCGTCGCCTCGAGCGCCAAGGCCACCTGCCGGGCGATGTCGCTCTGGACGGCAAAGACGTTCTCGACGGTCCACTCACGGTTGTACGTCTCGGCCCACAGATGCTGGTCGCTGCGTGCGTCGATCAGCTGAACGTTGATCCGGATCTGACTCCCGGCGCGCTGCACACCGCCCTCGAGCAGGTTGGCGACGCCCAACTCC
>JAUVTI010000159.1 GCA_030601605.1 Gemmatimonadales bacterium | reverse complement strand
GCCTCGATCGATGACATCGTCGCCGAGATGGGACGGCACCAGGTCGTGTTCGTCGGCGAGACCCACGACGACCCGACCGGCCACATGCTCGAGGCCGAGCTGCTCAGGCGGGCGTACGAGGCCTACGGAGCCCCGGGGTCGGACGACGACGCGCCACGCCCGGTGGCGCTATCGCTCGAGTTCTTTCAGCGCGACGTGCAGCCGATCCTCGACGAGTACCTGGCCGGCCTGATCACGGAGAAGGCGTTCCGGGCCGACAGTCGGCCGTGGCCCCGATACGAGACCGACTACCGGCCCCTGATCGAGTTCTCGAGCGAGAACGGGCTGGCAGTGATCGCGGCGAACGCTCCGCGGCGGTACACGACCCGGGTGACGATGAACGGGCGCGAGTCGCTGTACGACCTGAGCGCCGAGGCCCTGGCGAGCCTCGCTCCCCTGCCCTACGGACAGCCCTCCGAGGAGTACCGCAACCAGTGGATCCAGGTCATCTCCGAGGTGATGGAGGAAGAGGGCATGAAGTGCGGCCTGCCGATCCCCGAGCCCGAGGAAGGGGAAGAGCCCGTGCAGGCCCGGGCCCCCGTTGGATCACACGGCAACATGGGAAACCAGCTGCACAGCCAGGTGCTGTGGGACGCGACGATGGCGTACTGGATCTCGCAGTACCTGGAGCGGGAGCCGGACGCCCTCGTGCTGCACATGGTAGGCGGTTTCCACGTCGAGCGCGGTACCGGCACGCCGGAGCACCTCGAGGCCTACCGCCCCGGCACCTCGCGTATGATCGTCGTCCTGCAACCGGTGGAGGACATCGACACCTTCGAGCCCGCCCCTGACGGCGAGTGGGGCGACTTCGTCATCCAGACGGACGAGTCCCGGACGCTCGAGGAGATCGAGTGCCGGGAGTACCTGGCCAAGCTGGAAGCGGGGTAGCGTACCGCCGGGTTCACTGGGGTCCGGCGTGGCGCCGCGAACTCGACCAGAACGTGCTGGCCACACGACAACGAGGGTAAGTGAGCCAACGAAGAGAGAGTCGAACGGGGGACGGCGGCCCAGCGCAGTCGGAGCCAATCACACTCCTCCGCGGTCCGGCGCGGAGCGTGCTCCTTGCCGTTGGCTTTGTCTGCGTGGCGCTCGGAGCAATCGGCACCGTGCTGCCCCTGCTGCCGACCACGCCGTTCCTACTGGTGGCAGCCGCCTGCTTCGCGCGATCCTCGCCTCGCTTCTACCGCTGGCTACTGACCAGACCCGGCGTCGGACCGATCATACGGGAATGGCGTACGGCACGCACAGTTCCGTTGCACGCAAAGCTGTGGGCCATCTCGTTGATCGTCGTGGTAGGCGCGAGCTCGGTCGTGCTCTTCGCGGGCAATCGCTGGGTTCAACTCGTGATGGGCGCCGGGCTTCTGGCTGTCATAGTGGGGCTGCTACGCCTGCCAACCGGGAGGCCAAAGTCCCGCGCCCGCCACGATCTGCTGTAACTCAGTATCAGATGGGGACGCGGCTGCCCGGAGACCGGGTGGCTGGCGTTCGGCCGTGGAGATCCCAGCCGGCCGGCGCTCACCCCGCCGGCAGCAGCGCCCCGATCTCGGCCGCGATGCGCGCGCCGACCTCGTCCTCCTCGTCCACGACGGTGTGCGCGCCCGCGACATCGAGCTGCCACCGGTGCACGTGGTAGCGTGACCGCACGACGATCCGCGTATCGGGGGCCAGCGCACGAACCATCTGGACCACCTGGCGCGCAGTGCGAGGGTCGGGGAGGGTGATGGCGACGGCCGCCGCGGTGCGAATGTGCAGCCCCGCGAGCACGCTCTCCCGCGTTGCATCGCCCACGATGGTCTGCAGACCGTAGGAGCGAGCCAGATCCAGCGTGCTCGCGTTCAGGTCGGCGACCACGATGCCAAGGTCGCTCCTTCCAATCAGCGTCACGGCCACGCGTTGCCCCGCGGGCCCAAACCCCACGATGACGAGGTGTCCGCTGAGCGCCCCGCCGTGACCGGCCAAGGTCTCGGCCGCGGTCAGCTTGTGTTCCCGCGTCATGATTCGTCCCACCGCCAGCGCCAGCCGCGGTGCGAGCGCCGCCAGGAAGGGAGTGAGGAACAGGGTCACGATCAAGGCGGCGACCATCAGGTCGAACAGGCTCTCACCGATGACCTGGCTGTCGCGTGCCAGAATGGCGAGCACGAGGGAGAACTCGCCCAGCTGCGCCAGGACCAATCCCGTGGCCAGCGACTGCCCCAGGGGAAAGCGGAACAGGCGCACCACACCGGCCGTTACGGCCGTCTTGCCGACCACGATGAGCAGCACGACCCCGCCCAGCAGCGCCCAGTGCTGCGCGGCCCAGCCCGGATCGGCCAGCATGCCGATCGCGCTGAAGAAGAGCGTCACGAACAGGGTGTGAAGCGGCCCGATGTCGGCGCGGATCTGCACGGCGAACGGCGACTCCGCCAGCACCATGCCCGCCACGAACGCGCCCAGCACCGGTGAGAAGCCCAGCGAGTGCGAGAGCCACGCGGCTCCCGCGGCCGTCACGATGGCGAGCAGAATGGACAGGTCGCGGTTCGCGGCCACGAGCTGCGCACCCAGCAGCCTCGGGAGCGCGTAGCTCACCACGATGTAGAGCGCACCAGCCAGCGCCGTGGCCAGCCCCAGCGCCTGCACCACGGCCCACGCCACCTGAGCGATCCCGCCGCCCATTCCCAGCGCAGCCACGAACAGTGCGGCCGGCACGACTGCCACGTCCTGCAGCAGGAGAATGCCGAGCGCGTTGCGGCCGTGCATGGCATCGATCTCCTGGCGGGCGGCCAGCACCCGCAGCACGGCGGCCGTGCTGCTCATGGCGACGACCGCCCCGATGGCCAGCGCGGCGGGACCGTCCAGGCCGAGCAGTCGGCACAGCAGGGCGGTGGCGGCACCGGTGAGCAGTATCTGCAGCGTGCCGCCCCCGACCGCAATGGCGCCCACGCTGCGCAGCCGTCGCCACGAGAACTCCAGGCCGATGCTGAACAGGAGCATGGCGATCCCCAGCTCGGCGATGGCGGACACCGCCTCGTAGCTGGGCAGCACGTTGAAGGCATTGGGGCCGAGCAGGGTGCCGGCGAGCAGGTAGCCGAGCAGGGCGCTCTGCTTGAACCGCTCGCACAGCGCCCCCAGGAGCATGGCGGCTCCCAGCAGGATCAGGATGTCGAGCAGTGCCGACCAGAGATCCATGTCGGCTCAGTCGCCGGAATCTGGCGCGGGCGGCTGCTCCGAGCGGCGCTTGCGCAGGCTGCCGAGCAGTACGGTCCCGAGCCCGAGGAGGATCTCGTCCACGAAGGGGACGGCATCGGGGAACACGAGGTCCGCGCCGAACAACGCGAGCATCAGCAACAGCAGCCGGGGATAGCGTAGCCGGCCGGCGTAGCGCTGGACGAGGGAGTTGACCGGTCCGGGCATAGTCTCGCTAGGAAATTACAGCGGCGGACGCTCTCCTGCCGTCTCCCGGGATCTACCGCTACCGAAAACGGAGGCGCCTGGCTAAGGTGGATGTGGTGCAAGGGTGACCTGCGAGAGTTCGGTTATGCAAAGCTGAGGGGAATGGTTCGATGAGGCAAAAGCACTTCGAGCGCTATCACACATCGAATAAGGAGTGGGTGATCGCCGAAGATTCGTGGGATCCCTCCCACCAAGAGGTGAGAGAAGCCCAGTTCACCCTCGGCAACGGGCTTCTCGGCAGCCGTGGCATTTATGAGGAACTGCCCCAGGATTCCCAGCCCGGCACGTTCCTGGCCGGGTTCTTCGATCGGACCGGCTCCCTGGTGGCAGAGCTCGTCAACATACCCAATCCCTTCCGCCTCTGGTTTGCCCTCAAAGGTGAGAAACTGGGGATTGTGGCCATGGATTTCACGGCTCACCGACGAGAGTTGGACCTCAAACACGGACTCCTCTTTCGACGAACCACCTATCGCGACACACGAAAGAGGAAGTTCCTTTACGAATCCGTCCGGTTCCTGAGCATGGCCGATCGAAACCTGGGCGTGATGCAAGTAAACCTCACCGCCTTGGAGGGCGCTGCCGACCTGAGTGTAGAAGCAGCCCTGGACCTGTCCGTGTGGAACTCGGGCACGGTGACGGAGGGGCGGAAGAAGCACTGGCGGATTCGCGAGGTGGCGCACGCAGCAGGAACCGAATACGTACGGATCGCCGGTCTGGACCGAGGGTATTCGGTGGCGTTCGCCACCACCGTGATCATTCAACAACGGGGCAAGCGTCGGACGGCACGGGACAGCCATTTCCACATCCGACTGAAGAAGGGCGAGACGGTCTCGCTGGCCAAGGTCTTTGTCATCCACGGCTCCGGTGATCTGAGCGCGACCAGGCTGGCTGAACTGGCCAGGACCCACCTCAAGGCAGCCGTCCGGCGAGGCATCCCTCAATTGACTCGCAGTCACGTCCGGGCCTGGCAGAAAATGTGGGCTCCTGCTGCCATTACGGTCAAAGGCGCCCCCGACGTGCAAAAGGCGCTGCGCTTCAACACCTATCACCTGCTGTGCTGTGCTCCGGCCCCTGGCAGTCGCGGCAGCATCGGGGCCAAGACCCTGAGCGGTGACGGTTACCGCGGGCACATTTTTTGGGATTCCGACATTTTCCTGCTGCCTTTCTACACCCACACCCACCCGTGGGCAGCGGCGGAGATGCTGCTGTATCGGTATGATCGCCTCAAGGCCGCACAGCAGATTGCCCAGGCACACGGCTACCGCGGGGCCATGTACCCCTGGGAGTCTGCCGGCACGGGGGAGGAAGAGACCCCCTCCTGGGCCAAGGGA
>JAUVTI010000199.1 GCA_030601605.1 Gemmatimonadales bacterium | reverse complement strand
ACTTACGTGCTGGAGCGCGGGGGCGAGGCAATCGCCGGCTCCACCATGGAGCAGGCCGGGTTCGCCACGGGAGTCACCGAGGACGGACTCAGGCAGGTGTACCGCTCAGTGCGGCGCATCTACCCCGCCCTGACGGGGCTTCCCCTCAAGCGCACCTGGGCGGGGCTGCGCCCGGGAACCCCCGACGACCGCCCCATCCTGGGCCGGGATCCCGAAGTGGAGAACCTGTGGTATGCCACCGGGCACGGCCGCAACGGCATCCTGCTGGCAGGGATGACGGGCGACTTCCTCGCGCAGCTCTACGCGGGTGACGAGCTGGAGCACGACCTGAGCTCGATGGACCCGGGCCGCTTCGCCGCCTCCTGACCACGCGGCAGCGCGGGCCACCGCGCGCGGCGCCCCGTTTCAACCATGTGGTTGACCAGGCGCTGGTATCCCCCCCGAAGCGAAGGTAAGTTTCGCGCCTCATGGAATTCGTCCAGCTGACCTCCCGCAGCCGACCGGTGTCCGAGCCGGCGCCGCTGCGCAAGCCCGCGTGGCTCAAGGTGAAGGCGCCCGGCGGTACGAACTACGTCGGCGTGAAGCACCTCATGCGGGAGCTGGGACTCAACACCGTGTGCGAGGAGGCGCACTGCCCCAACATCGGGGAGTGTTGGGAGCACAAGACGGCCACGTTCATGATTCTGGGCGACGTGTGCACGCGAAACTGCTCCTACTGCGCGGTGGCCCACGGCACACCGGCCCCCTACGACGCCGAGGAGCCGGTGCGGCTCGCCGAGGCCGTCACCAAGCTGGGCCTCGAGCACGTCGTCATCACGAGCGTGGACCGCGACGACCTGCCCAACGGCGGCGCGGAGGCGTTCGCCGAGTGCGTGACCGAGATCCGGCAGCGGGACCCGGAAACGTCGGTGGAGTTGCTCATCCCCGACTTCAAGGGCTCGGACGCGGCGCTGCAGCTCGTCGTGGACGCCAGGCCCGACATCCTCAACCACAACCTCGAGACGGTAGCGCGGCTCTACCGCATCGCGCGTCCCGGCGGGCGCTACGATCGCGCCCTCCGCCTGCTCAGGCGGGCCAAGGAGATGGACCCGGAGATGATCACGAAGTCGGGGATCATGTGCGGCCTGGGCGAGGATTGGGACGAGTTGCTGGTGGCGATGCGGGACCTGCGCGAACAGGACGTGGGTATCCTCACGCTTGGGCAGTACCTGCGGCCGTCCGGAGGACATCTCCCGGTGGCTCGCTTCTACACGCCCGACGAGTTCTCCCAGCTGCGCGAATTCGGGCGGGAGCTGGGATACCGGCACGTTGAAGCCGGCCCGCTGGTACGTTCCTCGTATCACGCCTGGGAGCAGGTCCAGCGCGCCGCTGTCTGACCGAGTCGGAGACAACGTGGCTCAACCTTACCCCGAGACCCACCTCGACCCCGCGCGCGCCGGCTTCTACCGCGACCTGCTGCGCCGGATGCTGCTGGTGCGGCACTTCGAGGAGAAGGCGGGCGAGGCCTACGCACAGGGGAAGGTCGGCGGGTTCTGCCACCTCTACATCGGACAGGAGGCCGTGGCCACCGGCGCTCTCGCTGCCGTACGCGAGGACGACTACGTGTTCGCCGGCTACCGTGAGCACGCCCACATCCTGCTGCGGGGCACCAGCCCCGGGACCGTGATGGCCGAGCTGTTCGGCCGCGCCGACGGATGCTCCAGTGGCAAGGGCGGCTCGATGCACATGTTCGATGCCGAGCGCAATTTCCTCGGCGGCCACGGCATCGTGGGCGCCCAGCTGCCGCTTGCCGCGGGCGCCGCGTTCGCAATCAAGTACCGTGGGACCGACCAGCTCGCGATCTGCTTCTTCGGCGAGGCAGCGGTCAACATCGGAGCGTTCCACGAGACACTCAACATGGCGGCGCTGTGGGAGTTGCCCATCGTGTTCGTCGTCGAGAACAACCGCTACGGAATGGGCACGGCGCTGGAGCGCGCGGCCGCGGTGTGGGATGTGTACCGGCGCGCGTGCTCGTACGACATGGCCGAGGAGATCGTGGACGGAATGGACGTGCTCGCCGTGCACGACACCACCGTTCGCGCGGTGGAGCGGGCGCGGGAGGAGCAGGCCCCCACGCTGATCGAGGCGCGCACGTACCGATACATGGGCCACTCGATGGCGGACCCGATCCACGGGCACTATCGCACCAAGGAAGAGCTCGAAGAGCAGAAGAAGAAGGACCCCATAAGGAGGCTCGAGAAGCGGCTCACAGCTGAAGGGCTGATGGGGGAGGACGATATCAAGAAGATGGACCAGGACGTCCTCGCGGAGGTCGAGGAGGCCGTCCAGTTCGCGGACGAGAGCCCGGATCCGGGACCCGAAGCCCTGTACACAGACGTGTACGCCGACTGATGCCTACACTCACCTACCGCGACGCCCTCAATCAGGCGCTCCGAGAGGAGATGGAGCGCGACCCCGACGTCTTCCTGATGGGCGAGGAAGTGGGCGTCTACCAGGGCGCCTACAAGGTGAGCCGCGGCCTGTTGGAGCAGTTCGGGGAGCTGCGGGTCGTGGACACGCCCATCGCGGAGAACGGCTTCGCCGGCATCGGCGTGGGCGCCGCGATGGTGGGTCTCAGACCGGTGATCGAGTTCATGACCTGGAACTTCGCGCTGCTCGCGATCGACCAGGTCGTCAACTCGGCGGCCAAGATGCTGTACATGTCCGGCGGCCAGTTCCCGATCCCCGTCGTGTTCCGGGGCCCCGGCGGCGCGGCGCTCCAACTGGGAGCGCAGCACTCGCAGGCGTTCGAGTCCTGGTATGCGCACGTGCCCGGGCTCAAGGTCGTGGCTCCGGCCACGCCGTACGATGCCAAGGGACTGCTCAAGTCGTCCATCCGGGACAACAACCCGGTCGTGTTCCTCGAGGGCGAGATGCTGTACAACAGCAAGGGGGAAGTTCCCGAGGACGAATACGTGATCCCCATCGGCGAGGCCGACGTCAAGCGCGAGGGCGCCGACGTGACCATCGTCTGTCACTCCAAGACGGTGGCCGTATCGCTGAAGGCGGCGGAGCGGCTCGAGGCCGAGCTCGACGTCTCAGCGGAAGTAGTCGATCTCAGGACCATCCGGCCGCTCGACGTCGCCACGGTCGTGGGCAGCGTGCACAAGACCAACCGCTGCGTCGTCGTAGAGGAAGGCTGGCCGTTTGCGGGCGTCGGCGCGCAGGTGGTTGACCACATCCAGCGCGAGGCGTTCGACTATCTCGACGCACCCGTCCAGCGCGTGACCGGCGCGGACGTGCCAATGCCGTACAACAAGCACCTCGAGCGACTCACCAAGCCCAGCCCCGACAGCGTGATCGCGGCGGTCAAGAAAGCGACCTACCTCGATGGCGACTAAGGTCTTCATGGAAGCGCTCTCCCCCACCATGGAGGAGGGCAAGCTCCTCGCTTGGCTGAAGCAGGAGGGCGACGAGGTCACCAACGGCGACGTCCTCGCCGAGGTGGAGACCGACAAGGCCGTCATGGAGCTGCAGGCCAGGGGCGCGGGAGTGCTGCGCAAGATCCTCGCTCCGGAGGGCTCGACGGTGGAGGTGGGCAAGATCGTCGCCGTGATCGCCGACGCCGACGAGGACATCGAGCAGCTGATCGCCGGCGCCGACGCGGCGCTCGCGAGCGCACCGGCCAAGCCCACGGCGGCGCCCAAGGCGCAGGCTGCCGCGCCGGCTCCCGCCCCTGCAGCACCGAAACC
>JAUVTI010000171.1 GCA_030601605.1 Gemmatimonadales bacterium | reverse complement strand
GAACACCACACCACTCGGCCGCTCGATCGGCGCGGTGAATCGGATCGTCGCCATGCTCACGAACAACCGCGCGCGGCTGTACTCGCCCGCCGGGATCGCCCCGGCCGCCAGGACCAGTCAGTCCGCGGCTTCCGTGGGGAGGTCCATCAAATCGACCGCGCCGTCGCCGACCACGTCCAGCACGTACCAGTCTCCGTGGCTCTGACAATTGTGGAAGCCACGGGTCCCCTGGTTCTGGGACTCATTGGCCCCACGCCAGCGGTGCCGCTGCTGCAGCTTCTCCTGCAGTTGCTCGGTTGGCAGCACCTCCACGTGCTCCACCACGAGCACCAGCGATTCCACCTGATCGGGCGTGATATGGTCGCCCAGGTCACCGTTTCCCAATGGCCCGTCCGGCGAGCTGAGGCTCGCCAGCACAGCCTCGACGACCGGTTGGGCGGCGCCGGTCTGCAGAATCACAGTGGCTTCCGCCGTGGGGATGTCGCCGGCGGTGTCCACCCCGGCCGTATCCGAGCACCCTGCCAACACGGCGGCCACCGCTACGGCCGCCAGTCCCTGCCCCGAGAGCTTCCTCATAGTTCCCTCTCCATGTGTGCGATTCTGGTCAGTTCCTGGGCCGGCCTGGACCGGCACCCTCACTACCGAGACCGTGGCAGGGGCGCAAAGGTAACGCTGGGCAGCGACCCGCCTGACGCGCCCATCCGGCGGCCGTTACCTTTCGCGCATCCAACCGGTCTGTAAGGCGGAACCGTGGAACTGAGTGATGGGGTCGTGGTACGGCGGGTGCTTCAGGGGGACGCGGAACTCTACAGGGTCCTCGTGGAGCGGTACCGTCGGCAGTTCGGGCGGTACGCTGTGGGGATGTTGGGTGACCACGACTCTGCGGCCGATGCCATGCAGGAGGCGCTCATCCGCGCCTACGACTCGCTGGACACCTGCCGCAATCCGGACCGCTTCGGAGCGTGGTTCTTCCGGATCCTCACCAATCAGTGCCACAACGCCCTCGCCCGGCGACGACCGACGGCGGAGCTCGACTCTGTCGACCCGCCCGGGGATGATCGGGCGGACCAGCCGCTGGAGCGCGCGGAGCTGGCGCAGGCGATCGAGAGGGCACTGCAAGGGCTGACCGCGGAGCAGCGCGAGGCATTCGTGATGAAGCAGGTCGATGGTCGCACGTATGAGGAGATGGCGGAGCTCCTGGGAGTGGGTATGGACGCGCTGAAGATGCGCGTGCACCGCGCCCGGGACGCCCTGAGGACGAGCCTGGGAGGTCTCCGATGAGCACCGACGACAGGTTCAGCAGGGACGCGCAGCGTTACCTCGACGGCGAGCCGCACGGCGAGCTCCCCATGGGCGAGCGCGCCGGCGCCGACCGCCTGATCGAAGCAGTGGATGCGTACGGCGAGCTGGTGCAGCCGCTGGACGCGTCACTCGACGACGCGGTAATGGCCGCGGTCCGCGGCCGCAGCCCGGCCAGGCGCCGCACCGGCTGGCGCTGGCTCTTCGAGCCACGGCAGGTGAGCCTGAGGCCCGTTTGGATTCCGGCCATGGCGGCGGCTGCGCTGCTCGTCGTGTGGCTGGGTGTCCAGCGACCGGGCGCAGGTGAGCCCGCGAGTGCAGCGGCAGCCGTGGCGGACACCGTGTTCGTGCACTTCGAGCTGGCGGCTCCGGATGCGCGCGAGGTCTCGGTTGCGGGATCGTTCAATGGCTGGCGGCCCGATGCCGTGCAGCTCGTGCGTAGCGAGGCGGGAGTCTGGTCCACGACCCTCGCGCTGCCGCTAGGGGAGCACGCGTACCAGTTCGTGGTGGACGGCGAACGCTGGATTCCCGATCCGACGGCGCACGCCCAGGTGGACGACGGCTTCGGCGGAACCAACAGCTTGATCGTAGTTGGCCCCAGAGGGGTGGTG
Source organism: Gemmatimonadales bacterium (assembly GCA_030601605.1). GTDB lineage: Bacteria > Gemmatimonadota > Gemmatimonadetes > Gemmatimonadales > GWC2-71-9 > WVYX01. Next base: position 2,614 of record JAUVTI010000171.1, on the reverse strand, counting down.
AGATCATGAACGCAAAACGGTATCTGTATCTGGCGCTGCTCCTGGCGCTGCCCTGCACCGCCGGCGCACAGGAGGTTGGCCTGCGCACGCAGCTCGAGGCGCGCGGTCTCCCGGCCGATCTGGTGACCGAAGTCGAGGCCATCGCAGCCGACGCCACGGCCCTGGGCGTTCCGGCCGGGCCTCTCGCCAACAAGGCAATAGAGGGATGGGCCAAGCGAGTGCCGCCACCTCGCATCGCGGCCGTCGTTCGCCAGTACGCCATGCACATGGTGCAGGCCCGCGAGGCGGTGATGTCCGGCGGCGTGGCCCAGCCGTCGGCGCACCTCATCACCGCCGCGACCCAGGCGATGGCCAGTGGGATCGACGGCGGCCAGGTGGAAGCGACGGTGCGCGCCGCTCCCGGCCCGCAGGCGGCGGGGCCGGGACTCAACGTTGCGACGGCCCTCCACGCCCAGGGAATGCTGGCCGAGCAGGCAGTGGGAGTCGTGGTCGAGGCATGGCGGCGCGGCGAGCCGGTCTCCGATATCCTCGATATGCCATCGCTCGCCAGAGCCATGCAGGCGCAGGGAATGAGCCCCGCGCAGGTGGGGCAACGGATGATGCAGGGCATGGGTGGACTGCAGGGCGGACAGCACGGCCGGCCCGCCGGCGTCCCACCACCTGAAGGACACGGCAGAGGACAGCAGGGACAGAAACGTCCGTGAGGCGCGCTGGGTGGCTGTGCGTGGCGGCCGCGTCGTGCGCGGTCGCCACGCCACTAGCCGCCCAGGAAGCGAATCTCTGGCTGGGTGGTACCTACGCGCACTACGCCGACAGCGTGGACGGATGGGCCGGGAGCATCGGCGGGCGGCTCGGCGCGCGGTCCAACACCTTCTGGGGCAGTCTCGACGCCTACTTCTCCCGCTTCACCTCCGGCCCCTGGGTAGTCGACGTCCAGGGCGGACTCGGCGTGATGGGCATGCTGAGCCGCCAACTGGCGGGCGGCGCCCGCGCCCAGGGCTACTCCTTCTACGTCGAGGACGGCAGTTGGAGCGGCGCCGGCTCTGTGGCTCCGGTCCTCGTCACGTCGCTGGGGCGCTGGATCGCATCCGCCGAGATCGGCGTGGGCGGGGTCCGGCGCCTGGACGAGACGTCCGACCTCACGTTCAGCGGCGCGCTGCGGACCACGCGCGCCCTGGGGACCTGGAACGTCGATCTCATGCTGGGCGGCGTGTCCGCCGGAGACACCGCGTTCGCCGACGCGACACTCTCGGTCGAGTATCGCACTCGAGCACTCGGGATCGGGGCGCTGGTCGGGGCGCGGGCCGGCGACCTGAACGACGACCCCGTGTGGCTCCAGGGCTTTCTCGAATGGTGGCTGGCGCCTCCGCTGCTCCTGGAGGCGCGGGCCGGAACCTACCCGGAGGACATCACCGGCTTCGCCAGCGGCTTCTTCGCTCGCCTGGGGATCCGGGTCGGCCTCGTGCGGCCGTCTCGCGCCCCGCAGCCGGCAGCCGCGCCCGGACCGCTGATCGAGCCGCTCGCCGACGGTCGGACCCGCATCGTATTCGCAGTGCCCGGCGCGGCCATGGTCGAGATCGCGGGCGAGTGGAATGCGTGGACGCCCACGCGACTTGCCCCGTTGGGCGGCGGCATGTGGGAAGCCACACTGCCCCCGGGACCCCGCGCCTACCGCTTCTCACTCATAGTGGACGGCGATGAGTGGATCGTGCCAGAGGGCGTGCCCGCGCTGCCCGATGACTTCGGCGGCGAGGTGGGCCTACTGTTGATTCCCTAGCCCTTTCCCCCCAGCTCCTTGTACCTGAAGCACTTCACGATGTGGTCGTTCACCATGCCGGCGGCCTGCATGTATGCGTAGCAGATCGTGGATCCCACGAACTTGAAGCCGCGCTCCTTGAGCGCCTTGCTCATCTGATCCGACTGCTTCGTGTTTGCCGGCAGCCGCTCGAGCGTGCGCCACCGGTTCTGCTTCGTCTTGCCCCCCGCGAGCCGCCAGATGAACTCGTCGAACGACCCGAACTCCTCCTGGATGCGGAGGAAGGCCTTCGCGTTGGAGATCGTGGCCTCGATCTTCTGCCGGTTGCGGATGATCCCGGCGTCCTTCACGAGCCGCTCCACCGAGCGCTTGGTGTAGCGCGCGATCTTCTTCGGGTCGAACCCGTCGAGCGCCTTGCGGAAGCCCTCCCGCTTCTTGAGCACGATCGCCCAGCTGAGCCCGGCCTGGAACGCATCCAGCACGAGGAACTCAAAGTGGCGCAGATCCTCGTGCAAGGGCACTCCCCACTCCTCGTCGTGGTAGGCGAGCATGAGAGGGTTGTCCCCCAGCCAGGCACAGCGCGTCAGTCCGTCGGTCAAGGTCTCCGCAGCCCTACGATTTGTTCCGGCTCAACCACGGATCCGGCGCGCAGAGAGCGGACACGTCGGCCAGGGCCCGGGCGTCACCGCAGGGTGACCCGTGCGCGCCGTTGTCCCAGATAGCCGGCAGGGCGAGCGCCACCGCGGGCTCGACGTCATGGAAGTAGCTCTGGGCCGCGCGGAGCCAACCCGCGTCGCCGATCTTCTCTCGCGCCGCGAGAAAGTGGGGCGGTGCAGGTTTGTAGGAGCGCACCCGCTC